>NZ_JBSFPS010000047.1:0-43717 GCF_053588315.1 Streptosporangium sp. NPDC003464
GCCCGGTCGAACGCGGCCCGGGCCTCCTTGTGGTGCCGGCCCGGGCGGGTGCGTGCCGACAAGGCATACGCTTCCCGTAAGAACCGTGCTTACCTGCGCCGACGCGGCATCCGCTGCACGATCCCGGACAAGGCCGACCAGGCCCGCAACCGCAAGAAACTCGGATCCAGGGGCGGTCGTCCGCCGAAGTTCGATCCGGAGGATTACAAGGCTCGGCAGGCGGTGGAGTGCGGCATCAACCGCCTCGAAAGGCACCGTGCCGTGGCCGCCAGATACGACAAGCTCGCGGTCCGCTACGAGGCGACCGTCCTCGTAGCGGCCATCAACGAGTGGCTATGACCAGCACATTCGCTCCGGCAGGGGGCGGGGAAAATGCTTCGCGATGCGAGTGCACCGGATGGCAGGGTGCAACGCATGGCACCCCAGTACCAGATTCGCGCAGACTACGACGCTGACACGATCGTGGTCTACCAGGCATACGCGCCTGCCATAGCCGACGCAGCGCTGCGAGCGGGCCGCTTCGTTGCGCCGTTCTCATTCCACAGGATGACATGGATCAAGCCCTCATTCCTGTGGCTCATGCATCGCAGCAACTGGGCCCGCAAACCTGGCCAAGAGCGCGTTCTCGCAGTGCGGATAACCCGGCAGGGCTGGGAGGAAGCTCTGTCCCAGGCCGTGCTCACGACCGCGGATCCGGCAGCTGTGACCCAGGCGGCCGTACATGTCCAGTGGGACCCGGAACGCTCGTTGCGCGGAGCGGCGCTGAACCACTACAGCATCCAGGTCGGCATCGGCCGCAATCTGATCCGCACATTCACCGACGACTGGATCGTCAGCCTCACCGACCTCACCCCCCAGGTCCGCAAGGCCGCGGTATTGACACAAACCGGGCACGCTACCAAAGCCCAGCGGCTATTTCCCGCAGAGAGGGTGTATCCACTGCCACGGACGCTGGAAAGCCTCCTTCCCCCGGGTAGCTGACGGCCGACTGGCGAGGGATAAGTTGCCCGCGCCTGAGACACTACGAGTCCTTTCGCAACAGGCCCGAAGAGTTGTTGTCAGATCCGCTGGCGGCCTGTGTCTGGCTTGCCGCTCTTGACGTATGGGTCGTGGAGATCCGACCGATGCCCGGCCGCTGACGGCGGTTCAGGCGGCTCAAGACGAGCAGGGGCGGGTGGACCGGGACGTGTCGATGGATTCGACGACCGTGCGAGCGCACCAGCACGTAGCCGGCGCGCTCCGCGCGGCCCTTGCCCGCCCGCCGTCGCCGAGTCGGCGAAAGGGGGACCGGGCGGGGACAAATCTGGGCGATCCGGTGCTGCCAACCCTGGCGGCCCGGCTGGCGGAGGTGATCCGACCGGGGAGTGCTCAGGGCGCTCACGCGGCGGGTTCACCACGGAGATCCACGTGTCGGCCGAGGGGCGGTGCCGTACGCCTGGGAACCTCACCGTCGCCGCACCGGTTATCTGGCTCCGACCCGATCCAGGAAACAGCTTCTAACGGTCGTGCACCGTAGCAGCCAGTATCTGGGCCCTTGACCAGGATAAAGAATGCCAGGCGTTACAACTAACTACATTTTCCGCCAATCCCCGGATCCGGTGGAGCCTTCGCTGATCGAGCGGCTGAGCATCTTTCCGGCGTTGCACGAGCTCACGGACATCTCGCGCTATCAGGCATTCCCGTGTGACTGTCAGGGCGAAAGATGCTGGCTCAAGGAGGCTTTTGGTGTGCCAGACCTTCCCTGGGATGAGATGCCCGTCGTTGACCAGGTTCATCACAAGCAGATCCATCCCTGATCGCACATCGATGTCCCGCCCCGACCATCACCGCCCGCTCCAGCTCAGCAGGGATGGCGGACCCTCCTTCTGGCATGGCGGACGACACCTGTGGAAATGACCTGACGGGTGAGAGGCGAACTCGTCACGCCCACTTTTCTCGATCAGTACAGCAGCGCGTACAGCAACACCGTCTTACGCGATCACACAGTACGGGCCCGCGTCCACCGCTCCACCAGAGCGAAAGAGCACTGACAAGGCGTCCGCCCTTCCCTACGGATCAGAAGGTCAGGGGTTCGAATCCTCTCGCCCGCGCCTAACGGAAGCCCTGGTCATCTCAGCGATGACCAGGGCTTTTCGCTTGTGGATCATGTTTCGGCATCCGGCGGTTGTCGGGCGATGTCGGCTGGTCGTCCCCAGTACGGCCCCACACTCCGGAGCTCAGGACCTCGCTGGTTCGCCGCTTGGCGATCTCGCCTTGACCCCCATAAGGGCTCGGTGCCTCCTGACTGGCTCCCATGCCCTCTGAAGGGACGCTGCTCAGGCGGGAAAGATGTACATGGGCTCGCCCGCCGATGTCGATTCCTTCTTGGCGCAGATCAGAAGGGGCCGCTCTCCGGATAGCCGGCCTTTATGACGGCCTTGCGGGTCTTCGCGTTGAGTTTCTTCTCACTGATGACCTTGTTGGCCGCCGGTGCGGCGATCTTCGCCTTGGTGCCCCAGTCCGAATACTTGGTATCGGTGTGGAAGACCATCTGGTCATAGGCCATGGTGTCGTCGTCCGGGTAGGTTGTCGTGTCGACGACCGTGCGGGTGAGCAGGTTGTGCTCATCGAAGTACAGGTGGAACTCGACGCCGCCTTCCCCGGCGGATCTGTCGTGCTGGAAGTCGGCGAGTGTGGCGGTGCCCTGATACTCGCCGGTCGCCACTTCTGATGCGTTGTCCAGCATGAACTTCAGTTCGGCAGGAGTGACGATGTCGGGGACGGCGTTTCTGTGCCCACTGGCCTTCGACTGGATCCAGGAACGACCGGAAGGCAGCGCCTTGGCGATGCCGGCGTTGGTCACGTAGGCGTTTCTGCCTTCGGCGATGACCCGGTAGGGAAGGTTGGACCCTTTCTGGGGTGAGGACATGCGGACACGGAGGTCGGCAGCCGCTGCATTGCCCTTGCCGAAAGCCAGGGTGCCGACCGTGCGGGTGTTCACCCGTATCTGCATAGCCCGGTCCTCGGCGGTGAAATCGAGGATGATGCCGCTTGATTCGATGATCTTTACGCCTCTGCCCGGGACCAGCTGGGCCTTCAGGGCTTTCACCGGGTCCACTGGAGCGGCCTGCACGGATGCGACGGATGCCGCCTGAGCGGGTACGGCCACCGCGGACACGGCCGCGGCCGTTGCCACCAGGCCTGCGAAGAAGAGCTTCATCAGCGTCCTTGCTCGGGGGATATGGCAGGGAAAGAAAAGAGTAAGAGGCGGTGTTGTCGAGATAATGGATCTCTTGTAACGATCCTGTGTAGACCGATGACCTCAAATGGTGATAGCCCTTGATGAAGACGGGCGGGTAATCCTTGCCTTCTCCCGTATTTTCGGGTCAGGGCCGGCAGAGGTGGCCATCCTGGTGTGATACGCCTGAAATTCGTCGGCAATATTTAGCGAGGGATTCGAGGATCTCTTCGGCGGTCTTGGTCCACACGAATGGCTTGGGCCCGTCGTTCCACCGATCCATCCAGTCGCGGATGTCCTTCTCCGGAGCTTGGACGCTCTTGTGGACCCCTCGACGGATCAGCTGGTCGGTCAGATAGCCGGACCACCGCTCGACCTGGTTGATCCACGAGGACCCGGTCGGAGTGAAGTGCGTGTGGAAGCGGGGATGGCGGGCCGGCCACGCCTTGAAGGACGAGTTCGCGGATCTCTTCACGGACGATGACAGGCGACACGCGGGCAGGTTATGGCCATGGATCTGGGTTTCCGCGGTGAAGCGGCCGACTTCTGTCACCGGTGTCGGCGCGGTTACCCGCGAGCCGTCATCGATCCGCTGGTGGAGGCGTTCGAGCTGACCCGGGACGACATCGTGGTTGACCTCGGTCGAGGGATCGGCCGGCCGGCCCTGCCGATCGCCGAGCGGGTGCGTGCGGTCGTCGGCGTGGACCCGGAGCCGGACATGACCCTGCGCGCGACGCGCCGCGGGTGAGCAGGGCGTGACCGATGCGAGCTGGATGATCGGAGCCGACACCGACCTGCCGGGGCTGGGTGCACTGCTCGATGACCAGGGGGTTGCCCCTTTCCCCCGTACTTGGTCTGCGGCTCTGAAGAGGGACGCTCGAATCCTCTGCCCGACGGCCGCCGTGCCGTGAGACGATCATGGAAGTTCCGGAGGGCACCGGCGATTGATGGACGGACATGACGTAAATGAACGACATTCGAACGGCCAGCGGCGGCAGTCCGGCGGTCTTCAGCCCGCTACCGCCACTGGCCGTTCCGTTGTTGCTCAAGCCCCGTACCGATCCCGGAAGGCGGGGAGCCGGTACGGCGGGGCGGTGGCGGACGTGGGTCAGCCGGAGACCTTGACCGTGGCGGTCCGGCCGGCGCGCACGGGCACCAGGGCGACGGTGTAGCCGACGCCGTCGATCACCTTGGGCATGCCGATCATGCGGTGCCCGTCGACCTCCAGCCAGCGGTGCTTGCCCGGGAAGCGTGCCTCCCAGAAGGTCTGACGGTCGGAACCGTTCGTGAGCGTGGTCGAGGTCTGGCCGTCGTGCCGGACCGTCACCTTGCCGTCCCCGACCGGCACGTCGGCCACCTCCAGCCAGCCGATGTCGGCGGGCAGCCGCGACTGGGTGGCCACGGTGCGCCGCGGGGCATCGGGCTGGATGCCCATCAAGCCCTCGACCGTCTGGCTGACCAGGGTGAACGACACTTCGGGGTAGTCGCCGTTGAGCCCCTGGCGCCCGACGACGTGCCTGTTCTCACGCCTGTCGTAGACGCTCTGCATCCACTTCCAGGCGGTCTCGTTGCGGTTGTGCCTGAAGAACGTGTCGGGCAGGTAGGTGAACGCCTCGATGTTGACCGGCCCCTCCGGGCCGGAGGCCTGGGTGTCGATGAAGTCGAGGTAGGCGTCGTTGCGCGGGCCGGCGTCGATGATCCCCTTCATCGGCATGAACCAGCTGTTCTCCTTGCCGAAGCCGGTCACCGGCTCGCCGGAGACGTTGTAGGCGCGGACGAAGTCGGTGCTGCCCTCCTTCCGGCTCCAGGTGTCGTTGAAGTAGCGCTTGAGCTCGCGCGCCTTGGCCGCGTACTCCGCCGCCAGCTTCAGGTCGCGCTTGTCGACGGCGAGGTCCGCCAGCGCCTTGTACGCCTGGTACTGGGCGCCGATCCCGTCACCGGCCTCGATCAGCGGCTCGCCGTCCTCGTTGTAGCTGGCCGTGCCCTGGAAGATGCCCTTGCCGGTGCCCTCGGCGACCTTGACGGAGCCGTTGGGGACGGTGCCGTCGTGCAGCTCGACGAACTCCTTGGTGGCGTGCCGGTAGTAGTCCCAGAACACCGGGTCGTCGATGTAGGAGCGGTCGCCGCTCCAGCGGAACGCGTGGTTGGCCTTCTCGACCAGCTCGAACGTGGCCGGCACCTCGCGCACGAAGTTGGTCGGGCTCCTGTAGTCGATGTCGAGGTAGGTGGAGGCGTCGAAGTTGAGGGCCCACACCGGGTAGTACTTGTGCTCCTCGGTGGCCGAGGCGGCGAACGAGCGGAGCATCGCCTTGTTCTCGGCCGCCAGGCCGAGGATGTGCGCTCCGGCCAGCTGGTGGGCGAAGTCGCGGGAGTAGTAGCCGCTGCGGTGGGCGTATCCGGCCCAGTAGGAGGAGGCGTAGCTGCCCTCGCCGGTGCCGGCGGGCTTGCGCTCGTCGACGTTGAGCGGGCCGGGGACGCCGTTCTGATGCACCCAGCTGCCCGCCTTGGCCTTGGCCCAGCCGAACATCTCCACGATCTCGGCGTTGGACGAGCTCACGCGGGGCCCGGCGGTCGCGCCGGGCGAGACCATCACGTCGTCGGCGTTCACCCAGCCGGAGCCGGAGCCGAACACGATCCCCAGACGGTCGCCCTCGGCGAGTTCCACGTCGGAGACGGTGTAGCGGGTGTAGGTGGAGCGGGCCGGCAGGGTCACGGAGCCGGCGGCGGCGCCGTTGCGCAGCACGGTGAAGGTGCCGCCCGCGCCGCCGGTGGCGATCCAGGCGGATACGGAGTAGCGGCCCGCGGCGGGGGCGACGACGGTCTGGCTGACGCTCCTGTCCTCACCGGAGTCGAGGTAGATCAGCTTGGTGCCGCCGTGCGGCAGGTTGGTGGCGACTCCGGTGCCGGAGGTGAACGTCCAGCCTTCGACGCCCTTCTCGAAGCCGGGGTTGACCACGACGAGCGGGCCGCCCGCCGCCGCCTGGGCCGGGGTCAGGGCCGCGGCGGCGAGAAGGGAGGAGCCGAGCAGGACGGATAACGCGATGTACCTCATGGGTGTCTCCCGATTCAGGGGGTGATCGGATGAATCTCAGGCGATCAACGGTGAGATGAGGTGAAAATTCGAGAAAATCAGACGGAGCGCGGCGGCGCCGTCGACGCCCGCACCACCAGCTCCGGACTGAACAGAAGCTCGCCCGGCGGCACCTCGCGGTTGCTCACCAGGGCGACCACGCTACGGGCCACTTCCTTGGCCAGGCGGTCGACGGGCTGCCGGACCGTGGTCAGCGGCGGATCGACGAACTCCATGATCATCGAGCCGTCGTAGCCCACGACCGAGACGTCGCCGGGCACGGACAGCCCCTCCCTGCGCACGCCCCGTATAGCGCCCAGCGCCATGAAGTCGCTGGCCGCGACGATCGCGGTGACATCCTGCCTGAGCAGGGTGGACGTGGCCGACTGGCCGCCCTCGATCGTGTAGTACTGCCGGACCACCCACTGGTCCGGGTCCTCCACCCCGCGCCGCTCCAGCGCGGCGAGGAATCCCTCGACCCGGCGATCGGCGGGCCGGTTGCCGACGGGACCGGCGGCCATGCCGACCCTGCGGTGCCCCAGCGAGAACAGGTGCTCCACGGCCAGCTCGGCGGCGAGGTGGTCGTCCGTGGAGAAGACCGGCGCGTCGTGCCCCTCGAAGCCGCCGTTGACCCCCACGAACGGGATCCGCCTCGCGGCCAGCACGTTGTATGTCTCGGGATCGGCGTTCTCGATGGTGTTGCTGGCCGACAGGAACACCACCCCGGCGACACCGTGGTCGGCCAGCGCGGTCACGAACTCGCGTTCCTGGATGCCGCCGGGCAGGGCGGGGCAGAGCACGCCCTTGAGCCCGTGCGGTGCCAGCGCGGCCTCGATCAGCTCGGCGACGTCGGCGAAGAACGGGTTGGACAGCCACGGCGTTATCACCGCGACGATCTGCCCCCGGGTGGAGCGCTCGTAGCCCAGCTCCGCCATGGCCCGCTCGACGGCCTCGCGGGTCTTGGCGGAGACACCGGAGCGGCGGTTGATGACCCGGCTGACCGTGGCCTCGCTCACGTCAGCCCGCGCCGCCACCTCGGTGATGCCGATCTTCACTGGGTCTCCTCCAGAGTCGCCAGGCCCGAGGGCGGGACGGCCAGCGCGCACAGGCCGGGCTCAAGCCGCCGCTCCACCCGCTCGATCATAGATCCAGCCGCACCGTAGACGATCAGCTCTACCGTGATTCCCGGTCCTGTGACGTCGAGGACGAGGCGTTCCGCGGCGGTGCCGTTGACGAGCGTGATCCGCCGGTGCCGCGCGGTGTCCAGCGTGGCCACCCGGTCGGCGCTGACAGTGATCACGCAGTCTTCTCCTCGCGACGCCGTGATGACCGGGTACAGCTCGTCGGGGCGGCCCGGCTCCACCTCACCGTCGAGCAGGAGAGGCCGCAGCCTGCGCCACTGGCCGAGCCAGAACGCCACCATCCGCCGGTGCTCCTCGCTGAGCCCGGCGAGTCTCACGGAGATCTGGGGCACGGCGTGCAGCGGGCCGATGAGCTGGCGCGCGGCGCTCCGCGCCTCCCCCTCAGGGTCCCACATCAGCATGTCGGCGTGGACGGCCCCGCGCACGGAGAGCAGGCCGACGTCGATCGTACGGACCCGGTTGGCGGTCGCGTCGGCCGGGCAGTCGTCGGCCCGGAGCATGTTGCCGAAGGGCGCCATGCCCGGCCCGACGTACGGCTGGCGCAGCTCGATGAGCACGTCGGGCCGGATGGCCTCGAGCGCGGCCTGAAGCTCGGTCAGCAGCACGTTCATGGCGGTGCCGACGTCGGGGATGTCCGCGCCGTGCGCGGGCGCGCCCGCGTAGACCATGACCTCGTCCAAGAAGTCGATCTTGAGTCCGTCGAGCCCGTGGTCGGCGACCAGCGAGGCGCACAGCTCGACCACGTGCCGCCTGACCTCGGGCCTACGCGGGTCGAGCACCTGCGCGCCCGGCACACCGGCCGGAGCCGGAGCGTAGGGCGACAGTTCTGGGAAGCATTCGGCTTCCGGGCCCAGGAGCAGCGGGGCGACCCAGAGGAGATACTTCAGCCCGAACTCCCGAACTCGGGCGACGTGTCCCGCGAGGTCTGGGAACTTCGTCTTGTCCGGACGCCAGTCCCCTACGCCCGGATAGCCTCGCCCGTTCCCCAGCTCCTGCCATCCGTCGTCGATGATGATCACGCCGCAGCCCAGTTCCGCCGCCAGCGCCGCCTCGGCCTCGATGGCCGACTCCTCGACGTCCTGGGTGAAGCTGTACCAGGTGGAGTAGACCGGCAGCCGCGCGGCCTCGGGCACGGGCGCCGGCCCCGCCCCCAGCCAGGTCCGCAGCCCGCGCATCGCAGCCGCGACCGACGGAGCCGTCCTGGCGAAGACCATCTTGTACGGCGAGGCGCTCGCGGGCACGGTCAGGTGCACGACGAAGGTCTTGTTCTCCTCGGAGACGCCGAAGCGCATCACGGTCTCCGGAACCGGATCGACGGCGGCGAAGGCGAGCAGCGTGCGGCCGGCGCTGTCGTACAGGCAGCCCGCGGCGGCCCCCTCGACCAGCGACACGTGCGCCAGGCCCGCCCAGTCGGCGACGAGCGGGCGGCTCCAGGAGCGGGTGGGGTGCCAGAACCCCACCGTGTCGCCCAGCGGGACCGAGAGCCGGATCTCCGTCTCCCCGTCGGAGCGGACCTCCAGCAGGTCGGGGCCGTCCTGCTGCGCGGTCAGCTCCCAGCTCGCCGACGCGCCCGGCGTATGCGTCAGGACGGCCAGCCGTACGTCGTCGAGCAGGTGCTCGGTTGGCGCGGGCGCGAGCCCGGCGGTCGTGACGCTCACTCTTTCACCGCTCCTGCGAGAAGTCCGGACACGAAGTGTCGTTGAAGTAGAAGGAAGAGCAGGGCCATCGGGAGCGCGGCGACGGCCGTTCCGGCGAGGATCTGGCCGTAGTCGGTCTCGGTGGCGCCCTGCAGGGAGGCGATCGCGAGCGGGATCGTGTAGGCGTCCCGGGTCCGCAGCGCGATCAAGGGCCAGACGAAGTCGTTCCACTGGTAGAGGAACAGGTAGATGCCCAGAGCGGCGAGAGCCGGTCGCATCGGCGGCAGCACCACGCGGACGAACAGCCGCAGTTCCCCGCAGCCGTCGATCCGGCCCGCGGCCAGCAGCTCGTCGGGCAGCGCGGACATCGACTGCCGCATCAGGAAGATGCCGAACGGCAGCGCGAGGTTGGGCAGCACGATCGCCTGGTATGTGTTGAGCCAGTCGAGCGCCAGCATCATCTTGAACAGTGGTACGAGCGTGACCTGGCTGGGGATGACGAGGCCGAGCATCAGCAGGCCGAAGAGGAACTCCTTGCCGCGGAAGTCGTACTTGGCGAAGCCGTACCCCGCCATCGTGCACACCAGGCCGGCCAGTACCGTGTAGATCGTGGAGATCAGCACCGAGTTGAGCACCACCCGGCTGAAGCCGATGCTGGCCTCCAGATTGGCGAGGTTCTCCAGCAGGTGCCCACCCGGCAGCAACGGCGGCGGGCTGTCGAAGACCTCGGCCGTGCTGTGCGTGCTGCCCACGACCAGCCAGTAGAACGGCACCAGCACCACGGTGACGGCGATCAGCAGCGACGACGTCAGCATGACGCCGCCCACCGCGTTTCTGCGGTTCACGACTTGTCTCCCAGGAAGCGGAACTGCACGATGCCGAGGAACCCGATGATCACGGCGAGTGCGTAGGCGATGGCCGAGGCGTAGCCGAAGTCGAAGAACTTGAAACCGTTGTTGTAGAGGTAGAGACCCAGGGTCAGCGTGCTGTTGTCGGGGCCGCCGTTGGTGAGGACGTACGGCTCGTCGAACAGCTGCAACGTGCCGATCGTGGACATGACCAGCGTGAGCAGGACGACCGGGCGCAACCCCGGCAGGGTCACGTGCCTGAACCTCTTCCACGCGTTCGCCCCGTCCACGGCAGCCGCGTCGTAGTGGTCCCTGGGCAGCGCCTGCAGCCTCGACAGGAAGATCACCGCGTTGTAGCCGGTGTAGTGCCAGGTGAGGGCCAGGCCCAGGGCGATCCGCGCCCAGAGCGTGTCGGCCAGCCACGGCACCGCCGGGATGCCGGCGAGCCCGAGGAACCAGTTGACCAGTCCGGACTGCGGGTTGAGCAGGACGGCGAAGAGGACGCCGTATGCCACGAGCCCCGTCACCATCGGAAGGAAGAAGCCGAGCCGTATGAAGGCGCGGAACCTCAGCAGCGCCGAACCGAACGCCACAGCCAGTCCGATCGCGATGGCCAGCATCAGCGGCACCTGGACGACGAGGATGACGCCGGTGTTGCGCAACGCGGTCCAGAACAGCGGATCTCTGAGGAGCCGCTCGTAGTTGGCCGTCCCGGCGAAGCTCTGCAGCGCCCCGTCGGTCCGGAAGAGGCTCAGCCAGAACGACCACGCGATCGGGTACAGCTTGAAGACCGCGAACAGGGCGAGCGCGGGCAGCACGAACAGGTAGGGGGCGGCCTTCGTTCCCGGGCGGCGCACCCGCCGGGGCGTCTTGGCGGACGCCCCGGCGGTGGCCCGCTCGGAGACCACTGTGCTCATCAGTCGCTCACCACTCCTCATCCGCTCCGCGGACGGCCCCGTCCCTCGGCCGGCCACCGCGCTCACTGCGCCAGGTCCGCTCCGTACTCATCAGCCGCTCACCCACCCTGGCTTCCCCGCCGTCATCGCAGGACCGTGCGGCCGGTCTGCTGGGCGATCAGGTCCGCCGCCTCCTTGAGGACCGTGGCCGGGTCCGCGCCCTTGAGCAGCACCTTGCTCTGCGCGTCGGTGACGGCCTTCAGCGCGCGGGAGTAGTCGGCGGTGTAGTTCGTCACGTAGGACGGCTGCTTGAGGGCGTCGAGGAAGATCTCACCCTTCTTCTGGCCGCTGAAGAACGCCGACTCCTCGTGGAAGACCGGGTTGTCGTAGGCGGCCAGGAGAGCGGGCGCGATGCCCTTCTCCTTGTAGATCTTCACCTGCGACTCCGGCCTGGTCAGCACGTACTCCGCGAAGGCGAACGCGGCGGCCTTGGCCTTGCTGGTGTTGGCGACGGCCAGGTGGGTGGAGTTGACGGTCGCGGAGACCTTGCCGCCGGGAGTGACCGCCGGAGGGAGACGGACCTTCCACTTGCCCTTCTCGCCGGGCACGGTCTCCTCGATGATGCCGCCGAACCAGGTCGGCATCGCCTGCACCGCGACGGCGCCCTTCTTGATCGAGCTGATCATCGCGTTCCAGCCGCCCGCGGTGTCGGCCACCAGGCCCGCGTCGTTCAGCTTCTTGATGATCGTCATGGCGGTGATCGCCTGGGGGGTGTCGAGCGTGATGTTGCCCTGCATGTCGAAGTAGAAGCTGTCCTGGAGCTGCAGGAGCGTCTGGAAGAAGCCGGCCGAGTCGCCCACCGAGGCCGGCTTGTCGATGCCGATCAGCTGGACGCCGGTCTTCTCCTTGAGCTTGATGCCCGCCTCGATGACCTCGTCCCAGGTCCGCAGGGCCTCGACGTCGACACCGGCCTTCTCGAACAGGTCGGCCCGGTAGTAGAAACCGGCCGAGTTCGCCTCCCACGGCAGGGCGTAGACCTTGCCGTCACGGCTCACCGTCTCCCACATGCCCTGGGCGAACTTGCCCTTGTGCTTGTCCGCGCCGAGCGGCACGAGGTCGGCCAGGCCGCCCGGGAACTTCTCGACGTAGGCGGGCAGGTAGTCGACGCCGATGTGAAGCACGTCGCCCAGCCCCTGGCCACCGGCCGCGAGGCCCGCAGTGATCTTGTCCCAGATGGCCGGGTTGCCGATGTCCTGGACGTCGACCTTGATACCGGGGAACTCCTTCGTGAACTCGGGCACCAGCGCCTTCATCATCGCGGCGGGGCCCTGCCAGCTCCACACGGTGATTTCACCGGTGGCGGCGGTGCCGGTCGGGCCGACGGGCGCGGGGGCGGCCGTGGAGCCCGCGCCACAGGCGGTGAGGACCGTGCTCCCGGCGGCCAAGGCGCCGAGCTGGAGGAAACGGCGGCGGTCGAGGTGGGCCATGTGCGGCCTCCTGGGGGGTGCGTGCGATTGGCCTGACGCGCTGGAACGTTACCCCCATGTTTTGGGCGATTGCAATAATTGGATGAAAGATTTCAGTAGGCTGTGAGTGCACTCCTGCAACTTCTGTGGGACCGCGAGTGGCGGAACCGGCTCCCCTGAGGCCTGAGGGGGGTCGAACACTCGCCGGTCGCTCCGTTCGGACGAGTGCAATGGACACCCGCGAGGGGGAGGCGGGGGCGGACCCGCAACGGGACCGTTCCGTACGGTAAGCGCATTCCCGCAGGCCGGAGTGGGGCACCGGACAAGGCGTGCGCGGAGGCGTCGGCGTACGTTCCGGTACCGCCGCGGCTCGCTTCCGATCTTTGGTTCCGAGGGCGGGTGCCGTCAGCGGCATCTGTCGCCTGAAGCGCAGCGGGCTCGGCGTCCACCTGCTCCGGGGCTGCTACGTACGGGTGGGGAGGCGGCCCGGGGTCTCGATGCGGTGAAGGTACGGCGGGCGGCCGACACGCTCGCCGGCCTGTCGGCCGGCCGGGACGGAGGGGCGCTGATCGGGCGCCTGTCCTTTCCTGCTGGTCAGGGGCGAGCAGGTGGCCGGCTGGTGTCCTGTCTGTCGCGGCTCCAGATTTCGGTGCATCGGGGGAGGTCTTCGATGCCTCCGCCTTCGGGGATCATGCCCCAGAGGAAGGGGATCAGGTATCGGGGTGGTCCGCCCAGAAGCACGGCCAGTTCGTTCTCGGTGACGGCGAGGGCGAATGCCGGGCCCCGCTGCCCGGGGTCCCAGCCCTGTTCGAGGGCCCGCCGGATACAGCCGGCGACGAGGACGGGCCGGACCGCGATCGTGCGCTCCCCGTCCCAGTTGTCCGGCCGGGCACAGGGGAGCGACACCACGAGAACACGCCCCGGCGCCTCGGCCCGCTCGACGGCGACGGTGAGGGGAGTCCAGCCGTTGCCCTGGGAGTAGGTGGGCCTGTGCCCGATACGCCAGCGGAAGGCGGTGCCGTCGACGGTGATGGGCCGTGAGCCCTTTCTGGGCATCGTCATGGGCGCCTCCAAGCTTCTGCTCTGTTCCGTCGCTGTTCCGTAGGGGCACCGAAAACGGCGAGAAGTGATGTGAGATGCCCGTAAGCGTAATCTCTGCCCATCCTCATGATCGAGCTGTTTCCGCAGGCGGCCTGATCACGCATCGGAGATCATCGAGCCCCTCCGGTACAGCTAGCCCTACCAACGGATGGGGGCTTACTGGCTCGCGCCCGGAATGTCCGAGTCTCTAGCGTGGGATCCGAGCAAACAGTGGATCCTGAAACGGGGGACGACAGGTGGCGACGCACGCGGTGCGCCTCAACGCGGTGACCAAGACTTACGGGAAGGAGGTGTACGCGCTACGCGGAGTCACGGTCGACCTGCCCCGCGGCGGCTTCACCGCCGTCATGGGCCCGTCGGGTTCCGGTAAGAGCACCTTCCTGCACTGCGCCGCGGGGCTGGACACGCCCACCTCGGGAACGGTCCACATAGGCGACACGGAGCTGTCGCGGATGAACGAGACCCAGCTCACCGAGCTGCGCCGGGAGAAGGCGGGCTTCGTCTTCCAGGCGTTCAACCTGATCCCCTCGCTCAGCGTGGTCGACAACGTCCTGCTGCCGTTCCGGCTCGCGGGCACGCGGCCCGATCACGCCTGGCTGGCCGAGGTGATCGAGCGGGTCGGACTGGGCGAGCGCGCGCGGCACCGGCCGTCCCAGCTGTCCGGCGGGCAGCAGCAGCGGGTGGCGATCGCCCGCGCGCTGGTGACCAGGCCGGAGGTGGTCTTCGCCGACGAGCCGACGGGCGCGCTGGACACCCAGACCGCCGCCGAGGTGCTCGCCCTGCTCCGCCAGGTGGTGGACACGACGGGCCAGACCGTGGTGATGGTGACCCACGATCCGGTGGCCGCCTCCTACGCCGACCGGGTGCTGTTCCTGGCCGGAGGCGCGCTGGTGGACGAGGTGTACGCGGCCGGGCCGGAGACGATCGCGCGGCGGATGGCCGTGCTCGGACGCCCGGAGGCCGTGCGATGCTGAGGCTCGCCCTGGCCACCTCGCGTGGCCGCCTGCTCTCGCTCGCGGGCCCGTTCGTCGCGCTGCTGTTCGCCGTGGCCCTGGTCGCCTCGTGCGGACTGCTCATGGACAGCGGCCTGCGCGCCCGCGTTCCCGCCGAGCGGTACGGCGCGGCCCCGGTCGTGGTGGCGGGACAGCAGCAGGTCACCCTCGACACGGAGGAGCCTGACCTGGGGCAGTCGCTGTCCGAGCCGGTCGCGATCCCGGCCGCCCTGGCCAGGAAGATCGCCAAGGTGCCCGGTGTCACCCGGGTCGTGCCCGAGACCAGCTTCCCGGTCGGGCTGACGGGCGCCGACGGGCGTGTGATCGGGCGCTCCTGGGGGTCGGCGGGGCTCACGCCGTACACCCTGCGGGAGGGCCGGGCGCCCGCCACGGCGGGGGAGATCGTCGTGGACGTCGCGCTGGGCCGGAAGGTGGGTGAGAAGGCGCGCGTCGCCGGCCGGGACGGTGTCCGGGAATACACCGTGACCGGGGTCGCCGGGCCCGGCCTGGCCCGGCAGGCGTCGGTGTTCTTCACCGGGGAGCGCGCCGAGGAGCTGTTCGCCCGCCCCGGCAAGGTGTCGGCGTTCGGGGTGTTCGGCGAGGGCGAGCGGCTGGCGGAGCGGGTCGAGCGGGCGCTCGGCGACTCCGTGGCGGTGTACGCGGGAGACCAGCGCGGGCTGGCTGAGAACGCCTCGGCGCGGGAGGGCCGGGAGATGCTCATCGCGCTCAGCGCCAGCCTCGGCGGCGTGATCGTCATGGTGGCGGTGCTGGTGGTCTCCGGCGCGTTCGGGCTCGCCGTCCGGCAGCGGGACCGGGAGATCGCGCTGCTGCGGGCGATCGGGGCGACGCCCAAGCAGGTCCGCGCCATGATCGGGCGGGAGGCGCTGGCCGTCGGGACCGTGGCCGCCGTGCCGGGGCTGCCGCTGGGAGTCGCGGTGGGGCGGTGGTTGTTCGACCAGTTCGTCGCGCGGGGCATGGTGCCGGAGGGGTTCACGCCGGTGGTGGGTCCCGTCCCGATGCTGGTCGCGGCCGGGGTCGGGCTGGTCACGGCCTGGCTGGCCGCCCGCGGCGCCGTACGGCGTGCCGCCGGTATCAAGCCGACCGAGGCGCTGGGCGAGGCCGCGGTCGAACGCAGGGAGCTCGGCCGCGGCCGGATGATCGCCGGCCTGGTCTTCCTCGCCCTGGGCGCGTCCGCCTCGGGCCTGTCCGTGGTCGCGGCCGGGGAGACGGCCGCGGCGAGCGCCGGCGCGATCGTGCTCCTCCTCATCACCGCGGCCGCCCTCCTGGGCCCCTGGCTGGTGCAACTGGCCGTGCGCCTGGCAGGCGGCGTGGTCGGCCGCACCTCGCCGGTCAGCGGCTACCTGGCCGTGGCGAACACCAGGACGGCGGCCAAGCGGCTGGCGGCCGTCGCCAGCCCGCTCATCCTGATGTTCGCCTTCGCCTCGACCACCCTTTTCGCCCAGTCCACCCTGGGCCACGCGGCCACCCAGCAGGCGCTGGAGGGCAACCGCGCCGACTACGTCCTGGAGTCGGCCGGACCGGGCCTGCCTCCCGACGTCGTCCGGGCCGCACGGGACCTGCCCGGCGTCAAGGGGGTGACCGAGACGATCGGCACCACGGTGATCGCCGACACGGACGAAATGGGATCACGCACGCTGAAGCCGCTGGACGCGATCGGCCTGACCGTCCCCGCGCACGGGATCGACCTCGGCGTCACGTCCGGCTCGCTGGACCGGCTGCGCGGCGACAGGGTGGCGCTGAGCACGCTGACCGCCGGCAGCCTCGGCGCCTCGGTGGGAGACACGGTCCGGCTGCGTCTGGGCGACGGCACACCCGTCAAGCTGACCGTGGTGGCCCTCTACGAGCGCGGTCTCGGGTACGGCGACGTCGCCCTGCCGTACCCGCTGGTGCGCGACCACTCGGAGGCCGGGATGGCCGGCCGGGTGTACGTCACGGGCGGCACGGCGGAACGGCTCACCGCGCTGGCCCCCGGCCTGACGGTCCTGGACCGGGCGGGCGCCGGCGCGGCGGTCAACGCGGCGCAGGAGTTCAGTGACTGGATCAACCTCCTGGTGCTCGGGCTGATCATCGTGTTCATCGCGATCTCGGTGGTCAACACGCTGGTGACGGCCACCGGCGCGAGGACTCGGGAGTTCGCGCTGCTGCGCCTGATCGGCGGCACCCGGCGGCAGGTGCGCGGCATGGTGCGCTGGGAGGCGCTGCTGGTCGGCGGGCTCGCGGTGATCACGGGGACCCTGATCGCGGCGCCGACGCTGATGGCGCTCAGCTACGGGGTGACCGGCTCGCCGCTGCCGCACGTGCCGTCCGTCGCCTATGCGGCGATGGTGGTGGCCACGATGGGGCTGGCGTACGTGGCGACCCTGACGCCGGCCCGGACCGTGCTGCTGGGCCGGCCCGCCGAGCAGATCCGCGGGTGAGCTCACACTCGATGCCGGACAGCCTTGAGCGACCGGCAGGCTTGAGTGACCGGCAGGCTTGAGTGACCGGCAGGCTTGAGTGACCGGCAGGCTTGAGCGACCGGCAGGAGGGCCGGCGCCGCGGTGGCGGCGCTCCTCCTGCCGGTCCGCTGGACCACCGCCACCGCGGCAGGCGAGGCCGGCCGGTGTGGCGCCCGGTCCGTCAGAAGCGCCAGCGGGTCGCGGTCAGGCCGTCCGGGCCGTACCCGAAGGCGCGCACGGGCGTCACCCGGTAGAAGGCGTACTCGGGTGGGCCGGGAAGGCTGCCGTCGTAGACGGAGCCGTCAAGGATCGTGAACCGCCACTGATACTTCGCCATGAAGGCGTCGGCCACCTGCTGGAGCCGGTCCGGGTCCTGGACCCGGGTGGCGGTGCCCTCGACCACGAGGTCGAGGTCCGCGCCGGCGACGGTGAGGACGCAATTGGGGTTGCCGTCGAGATTCCTGGCCTTACGGGAGGCCGGGCGGGTGGCGATGTACGGCGTCTCGTCCGCCCAGCCCGGCATCACCGGCATGGCGTGCGGGCGTCCGTCGGGCCGCACCGTCGACAGCCACGCCTTCGACGCCGCCTGCAAGCACGCGGACGCCTGGCTCCATGGCTTCACCGTCGCCGTGTCGGTGCTCATCGGTGTCGCGTCCGCCTCGCTGAACAGCAGCTCGGCGACAGGCATCGGATCGGTCATGTCGGGTGTTCCCTTCGGTCGGGTCACGGCAGGTGTTCCGGCGTTGTATCCGTCGTGCGGCCGCCACCGGCTGCAGGGCCGGGTCCGCGGCCGCCCTCTGGGCGAGACCTCACAGGCTCTCGGCCGTAGGGCGTCAGTCCGCACCATAGCCGAGTCACTTTCTTGAGGGAAGGGACTCGGGTAGGCTGGCCGCATGCAGCGAACCCGGTTCGGCGACATGGCCTGCTCCATCGCCCGCACCCTGGACGTCATCGGCGAGCCGTGGTCTCCGCTGATCCTGCGCGACGTCTACGTCGGCATCACCCGCTTCGAGCACCTCCAGCACGACCTGGGCATCTCCAGCAAGGTGCTCGCCGCGCGGCTGAAGTGGCTGGTCGACAACGGCGTGCTGCAGCGCCGGGAATACTCGCACCGCCCGCCGCGCCACGAGTACACGCTCACCGCCAAAGGCCGGGAGCTGTGTGACGTGCTGCTGGTGCTGGTGCGCTGGGGCGACCGGTGGACCGCCGGGGCGTCAGGCCCGCCCGTGCTCTACCGGCACCACGCCTGCGGCCAGATCGGCCACGTGGAACTGCACTGCTCGGTATGCGACAAGCCGATGCATGCCACGGACATCGACGTGCTGCCCGGCCCCGGAGCCGATGCCGGTCCCGGAGCAGATCCCGGTCCCGGGACCGGTCCAGGTCCCGGAACCGGTCCCGACCTCGGTCCAGGTCCGGGTCCAGGAGCCGATCCAGGTCCCGGAACCGGAGCCGGTCCCGGGACCGAGGCGGCCTCGGCCTGAACCGCCGCTCAAGCCGGCCTGTCCGCCGGCGACGACCTCATGCGTGGCCGTCAGGCCTTCCCGTTGGCGGCGCACCAGCCGGCCCACGTGGTGGCACCCTTGCCCAGCTGCTTGTTGTAGAAGGAGGTCCAGGAGTTCTCGCTCGGGCCGGGCGCGGTGGGAGCGGCTCCGAAGAGCGGGTAGGCGGCGTCGACCTCCGCGCGCAGCCACGGCTCAAGGTCGTTGTAGGACTGCAGCGACCAGCTGCGGGCGTGGTAGGTGAGCTGCCCGCGGACGTCGGTCTCCGGCAGGCACATGAACGGCGCCCACGGGCTCGTCCTCGCCCAGCTGATCTTGGTCTTCATCGCCCCCTTGGGGACGGTGCCCGCGACCGTGCGGGTCGCGACCTCGCGATCGTCGACGTAGAAGTCGAACATCTCCTGGGCCGCGTAGACGCCGTTCACCAGCCCGAACGGATCGCCCAACGCGGCCTTGAGGTCCGTGCGCACCGGGATGTCGCTGGTCCACTCCGTCTCGTCGTGCATCTGCCGCAGGGGCGGGCCGACGTAGGAGGAGGTGACGTTGAACGGGCCGAAGTTCACCGCGTCGTTGTTGATGGGGATGACGGGGTAGGTCTTGAGGTCGACCGGGTTCTTCCACTCCCGCAGGATCTTCGTCGGGTCGGCGGGGTCGGTGTAGAAGACGATCTCACGGGAGAGCTGGTAGAGCTGCGTGGTGCCGGGCACCCGATACAGCCGCCGGATGTTGTAGCCCTCGATGTTGAACAGTTTCTGGCCATGGCGCAGCTGCGGGTCGTGAGCGTTGCCCTCGATGTTGGCGTAAACGGCTCCCGAGATCCGGAAGACCATGTCCTGCCCGTCCGGACGCCCATTGGTCTGCAACGACAGCAGCCCGCTCCGGTCGGTGACCGTCTTGTAAACCGGCCCCGGATGTGTCGGATCAGCCGTCTCGCCCGCCGCCGCCCCGGGGCCGGCGACGCACACGGACACCGCGATGAGGGCTGCCGACAGGGTCAAACCACGACGCTTGAACAAGAGTGCTCCTGCGATACCGAGAGACGACGGGACCATTCTGATCATTCCAGACGGGGAGCACTCTGATCACTTCGGCCGACGGGACCCGGCCTCGACCGGGCCTGCCGCCGACGACCCGGCCCGGTCCTGGGACGGCCCGGTCAGGCCACGGGGTGCGGTGCGGTGCGGGACTGAGCGGCCATCAGGTGGTCGATGAGCGCCAGCAGCACGTCGCGGACCGCCGTCCGGTCGCGGGCGTCACAGAGCACCAGCGGCACCTGCGGATCGAGATCGAGTGCCTTGCGGATCTCCTCCCGCGTCCGGTCCCGGACACCGTGGAAGCAGTTGACGCCGATGACGAAGGGGATGCCGCGGCTCTCGAAGAAGTCGATCGACGCGAAACTCACGTCCAGCCGGCGGGTGTCGACCAGGACGACCGCGCCCATCGCTCCGTTGACAAGGTCGTTCCACATGAACCAGAAGCGTTCCTGCCCGGGGGTGCCGAACAGGTAGAGCACGAGTTCGCTGTTGATGGTGATGCGCCCGAAGTCCAGCGCGACGGTAGTGGTGGACTTGCCGCCCACCCCTTCCAGATTGTCCACGCCGACGCTGGCATGGGTCAGGTACTCCTCGGTCCGCAGCGGGGCGACCTCGCTCACCGCGCCGACCAGGGTCGTCTTCCCGACGCCGAAACCACCGGCGACAAGGATCTTCACTGCCAGGGGAGCGGCGTCCCCGTGGTCAGAGATTGCGTAATCCATCCCTCACCGCCTCAAGGATCGTCATACCGGGGAAGCCGCCTGCCTGTGCGAAGGCCAGCGGTGGTCGGGCCCGCATCTGACCGGCCTCGATCAGATCGCCGATGAGGATCTTGGTCACCGACACCGGGAGGTTCAGCGCGGCGGCGACCTCGGCCACCGCCATGGGCCGCTTGCACACAGCGAGGATGGTGCGGTGCTCCGGCTGCATTCTCCGCAGGCCGTGTCCGGTCTCCGCGGAGGCCGCGGAGACCGTCGTCACCAGGGTGATCAGCGTCAGATCGTCCCGCTCGGGGGCGGTCCGTCCGCCGGTGATCGTGTAGGGACGGACGAGGGATTCGTCGGCGTGGTCGTCGTCGAATCCCTCCGTCCAGTGCTTCATCTGTGTCTCCCCGCGTCCTCGGTCTGCGGGGTGCGCGCGTCGGTCCCCAGCTTCTGGCCCACCTGCTGGACCAGGGTGTGCATCGCGACGCTCATCAGTTCGGCGTCGACCTCCTGGGAGGCGACCACGGCCAGATGGGTGCCGCGGCCCGCGGCCGTGACGAACAGCCACAGGTCGGCCATCTCGATGATGACCTGGTGGACCGGTCCGCCGCTGAAGAGCTGCCCGACACCGCGGGCCAGGCTCTGCTGGCTGGTGGCGATCGCGGCGAGGCGCTCGGCGTCCGAGCGCTCGATGGTCCGGGACCGGCTGATCAACAGACCGTCGTCGGACAGCACGATGGCGTGCCGGGTGCCCGCGACCTGATCGACCAGACCGTCCAGGAGCCAGTCCAGGTCGGTGTCGGTGGCGGTGGTTCGCTGCGTCATCTTCGATCTTCCGTCGTAGGGGAGCTCGGCTCGGGGGATCCGTCCGGCCGGGGTTGGAAGGCGTCGTCACCGGTCCGGCGCCTGCGGGACTGCCGCTGGAACGCGCCGATCGTGGCACTGGACCGGCCGGGCTGGTCGCGTACGGCCCAGGCCTCCTGGCCGGCCTGCCCGTCCCCGTCCGCCGGGACCCTGAGCTCGGTGATCAGGTTGGCCTGGCGCACCCGCTGGGGCAGCGGGTCGCGGCCGGACGGCAGGGGCGCGGCGTCCCGATCCGGTGATCCGGCGGCGGGCGCGGTCACGTACGCCATCGCGCGTCCCCTGGAGCGGGTCGGCAACTGCGCGTCCTCGTGGGGCGGGCGGGGACCGGCCGTGTCCTGCTGCGGGTGGGGTCGCGGACCGGTGGGGTCCCGGGGGACGTCCTCGGGGACCGCGGCCGGCCCGGGTACCGCGCGGGGGCGGTCCACCACCAGCGATTCCGGGAGCAGCACGATGACCCGGGTGCCGCCGAAGGCCGACGGCCGCAGTTCCACCTGGAGACCCAGGCCCGCGGAGAGCCGGGCGACCACGTACAGGCCGAGACGCACATCGTCGGCCTGGGTCATCACATCGAGCTGCGGCGGCGACTGCATCAGGGCGTTGGCGGCGGCGTACTGCTCGGGTTCCATGCCCAGACCGCGGTCCTCGATCTCCACGGCGAGGCCCCGGCTGACCGGTGCGGCCCGCACCTCGACGGGGGTCACCGGCTTGGAGAAGGCGGTGGCGTTCTCCATCAGTTCCGCCAGGACGTGGACCAGCGGTCCCACCCCGCGCTCGGCCACCCAGGGGTCGCCCTCGACGTCGATCGAGATCCGTCGGTAGTCCTGGACCTCACCCTGCGCGGCGCGCAGTACGTCGAGCAGGCGTACCGGCTTGCGCCAGCGGCGCTGAGGCTGGCCGCCGCCGAGGATCACCAGGTTCTCCTCGTAGCGGCGCAGCCGGGCGGTGAGGTGGTCCAGGTCGAACAGGCCCTCCAGCACCTCGGGGTCCTCGTGCCTGCGCTCCAGCTCGTCCAGCTTCTTCAGCTGAAGGCCGATGAGGATCTGGGTACGGCGGGCGATGCGCTGGAGCATGCGTTGGAAGCCGCGGTGCTGTTCGGCCTGCCGCACGGCGGTGAGGACAGCGCTGCGGCTGGCCAGATTGAGGGCCTGCCCGAGCTCGCCGAGCTCGTCGGGGGTGGGCTCGACCAGGTGCACCTCCGCGTCCACGTCGACGTCCTCGCCGCGCTCCAGCCGGGCGACCACATCGGGCAGCCGCTCCTGGAGTTCGTGGGCCTCCTCGCGCAGGTGGAGGATGCGCCGGCGAAGAATGGCGGTGAGACGCCAGCTGGTGACGATGACCAGGCCCAGGGCGAGCACGCCCACGGCGGTGATGCTGATGAAGATCACGAAGAGCTGGTTGGCGTGGCCGTAGCCGATCCTGGCGACGTTCTCGAGCCGGAGGGTGAGGAGTTGCATCAGCTGCTCGGTGACCGTGTCAACCGCGGCGCGCCACACGGGGCCGACCTCGCGGAGTGTCACCGGGCTGCTCTCGGCGCCGGTCCCGGGGGTGACCAGCCGCCCCTCCAGGGCGGTCATGGTCTCCCACGCCTTGCTGGCCGTCAGCGTTGCGTACTTGCTCTCGTTGCCGGTGAGACTGGGGATCACCCGGGACCGCAGGAGGTGCTTACTGGTGCCGAGGGCGTCGGCGACGAGGCCGTACTCCTCCCTCGTCAGGCGCCCCTTCTCCCAGCCGCGGGTCAGAACGGCGTGTTGGCGGCCGATCATGTCGACGGCCCAGAAGAGGTCGACCAGCGTCTGCGCCTTGCTGGTCACCTCGGCGTGATCGGTCTGGCTGAGGGCGCTGAACACGCTGAGGTCCGACTCGATGACTCCGCTGTAGTAGTCGAACGCCTTCTGCTCGCTGGACCAACCGGCGTCCACCGCCTGGCGCTGCTGGTCGAGGAGTTCGAGGCCGCGTCCGGTACGGGCGATGGCGTCGGCGAGCCCCTCCTGCGCGTCGGTGGTGTCCAGGGCGGTCAGCGGACGGAAGGCGCTCACGGCCTGGTCGGTCAGTACGCGCTGCTCGGCAAGCTTGTCGCGGGTGGTGCTGCGGGGGCCGGCCTGCATCTCCGCGGTGAGCTGCCGCTCCTTGTCAAGGCTGAAGAACAGGTCGGCCGCGGGGCTGCCGACAGTCGTGGTGGCCAGGTCCAGCTGGACCTTCTCCGCCCGCCACTGAGAGGACAGCTGGTACATGCCCGAACCCAGCAGTGGGGTGAAGGTGATGCTCGGTACGAAAACGACGATGATCAGCACGGTGCGCAGTGGCAGTCGGCGGGCACCGGCCAGCCGCCGCGGCCGGCCGCCGGTCGCCCCCGGCAGCCCGTCCCCGTCGCCCACGATTTCCGTTCTTCGCCGCCCGACCCTGCCCAACCTGGCCACGTGCAGGACACTCTCCTCATCGATCGGTACGTCTATGACAAAAATCGCCAAAGTAGGCGATTGGTTGCCCGATAGTAGCCATACGGCAGTTGGGGCGGAAGCCCCCGTTCCACCGTCCAGGCCGTCCCGTCAGCCATCCGGTGGCTGCTGTGGACGGACCGCGCGGCCCCACGGATCGTGGTGAGGAGCATCCGCTTCTAAGCTCCCATGCATGGCAAGGTACTTCGACGTGCATCCGGACAACCCGCAACCTCGGGCCCTCCGTCAGGTGGCGGACCTCGTCCGCGCGGACGGGCTGATCGCCTACCCGACGGACTCGTGCTTCGCGCTCGGGTGCCGACTGGGCAACCAGGAGGGCATCGACCGGATCAGGGAGATCCGCCGTCTCGACAGCGGCCACCACTTCACCCTGGTGTGCCGGAATTTCGCGCAGCTCGGCCAGTTCGTCCACGTCAGCAACGCGCTGTTCCGCTCGATCAAGGCGGCGACTCCCGGCAGCTACACGTTCATCCTGCCGGCGACGAAGGAGGTACCGCGACGGCTGCTGCATCCCAGGAAGAAGACCGTCGGTGTCCGGATCCCCGATCATGCCGTCACGCAGGCGTTGCTGGCCGAACTCGGCGAACCACTGCTGTCGAGCACCCTGCTCCTGCCCGACGAGACCGAACCCATGACACAGGGCTGGGAGATCAAGGAAAGGCTCGACCCCGTGGTGGACGCGGTGATCGACGCCGGTGAGTGCGGCGCCGTGCCGACGACGGTCGTCGACTTCTCACAGGCCGGACCCGAGATCCTCCGCAGGGGCGCCGGAGACCCGTCCCGCTTCGAGTAGCACGGCCGTCGCCGTCCAGGGTGCCGCCGCTGCGGCCCTCACCCATGCTCCCGCGGTGGACTCAGTGGACGGAGAATCCGCCGTCGACGAAGATCGACTGCCCGGTGACGTAACTGGAGGCGCGGCTCGCCAGGAACACCGCCGCGCCCGCGAAGTCCTCGGCCAGACCGTTGCGTCCGACCATCGTGCGCGCGGCCAGCGCCGCCACCTTCTCGGGGTCGGACGACAGCCGTGCGTTGAGCGCCGTCATCACGAATCCCGGCACGAGCGTGTTGCAGGTGACGCCGCTCGACGACCACGCCTCGGCCTGCGAGCGCGCCAGTGACTCCAGCGCTCCCTTGGAGACGCCGTAGGCACCGCTCTGCACGAACGCCCGGTGCGCCTGCTGGGAGCTGATGTGGATGATCCGCCCGAACCCCCGCTCCGCCATACGGGGGCCGAACCGCTGTCCCAGGAGGTGGGGCGCCTCCAGATTCACCGCCATCGTGACGTCCCACACGTCCTCGCCCAGCTCGCCCATCGGCGGACGCAGGTTGATCCCGGCGCTGTTGACGAGGATGTCGGGCTCTCCGAACGCCTCGACCGCCTTCTCGGCCGCCAGGCGCACACCGTCGCGTGTGCTCAGGTCCGCGCTCACCCAGGCCGCACGGCAGCCGTGGGCCGTCAGGCCGTCGACCGTGGCGATCAGGTCCGCCTCCTTGCGCGCCACGACCACGACACTCGCCCCCGCGCGCGCGAGTGCCTCGGCTATGGCGCGGCCGATGCCGGAACTTCCGCCGGTCACCATGGCGACCCGGCCGTCAAGGGAGAACAGTTCGGACAGGTAAGGCTGTGTGGTCATGCCCGCACACTTTAGAGGATCGATTCCGGACCGTTGGGGGAGGCCGGGAGTCGGCCCACGGGCCGGCTCACCCGCCGCCGGGCCGGTCCCGCCGGTCCGGGGCCGCCTGGCGGAGCGCGTCGTCGGCCGTGGGGTGGATCTCGAAGGCCTTGCGGAGGCCGGTGATCGTCAGCACGCGTGCCAGCGGTCCGTGGACGCCGCTGAGCACGAATCGGGTGCCGGTCGCCTCGCCGTGCTGCAGTGCCGAGACCAGCTCGCTCAGTCCCACCGAGTCGCAGAAGGTGACCTCGGTCAGGTCCACGATGAGGAGGGGCGTGCCGGGCCCGTCCCAGACGCGGTGCAACTGCTCTCGCAGGAGCGGGGCGGAGTGGAACCCGAGCTCTCCGCCGACGCGGATGACGGCCGCGCCCTCATGGAGGTCGCACGAGATGGTGAATGCCGAGCCATGTCCGGCCCCGAACAACATGATGAGCTCCTCACGCCTGCGGGCTTCAGGGCAGGCGTGTACCTTCCTACCAGTCCCGAGGGGTCCGACCGTCCCCGCCGGTCCCGAGGGGTCCGGCCGTCCCCGCCGGTCCCGAGGGGTCCGGCCGTCCCCGCCGGCCCTGAGGGGTCCGGCCGTCAGCGGGCGGCCAGCGACCGCAGCGCCTCGTCCAGGGTGCCGAAGACCGGCAGCCGGGCCGCCAGGCCCGTGATGCGCAGCAGCCGCGCCGGCTGCGGGGTCGGATCGGCGTAGACGACGACCGCGTCGCCGTCGGCCAGCCGCCTGCGCATCGCCAGCAGCGCGGCCAGCCCGGGGGAGTCGATGAAGGTGAGCCCGGAGAGGTCCACCAGGGTCGCGGGCCGGGAGTCGCCGGTGAGATAGTCGTCCACCCAGACCCGCAACTGCGCCGAGGTGTTCACGTCCAGCTCCCCTTCGGGCCGCAGGACCATCGTCGTGCCGTCGGACCTCACCCGCAGGCGCAGAGCATCAGTCATAGCGGAGCCCCTTCTCTTCCCCTCTCGCTTCCCCGCCCGCGGAGGATCAATCGTCTCCCCGGCGGAAACCGCCGGCGTCCCAGGACAGCGCGAGCGTGGTGTGCCGCTTGGGGATGAGCAGCCCGCCGGCGGGCACGGTCGCGACGTGGGCGTCGACGCGCAGCCCGGCCGTCATCGGCCGTCCCGCTCCGTCCCACGCCTGGACGTGGGCGACGAGATCGGCGCCGAGCCTCGCGCGGCCGGGTCCGAAGGCCCGCACGGCCGGCGCGTCGTAGGTGTCCGGCTCCAGCACGCAGAGGCTGTCGCCCTCGATGATCCCGACGACCGTCTTGAACCCCCGACGGTCGAGGAGGCCCGACGCCAGCCGCCCCGGCTGTGTTTCGGACAGCGCGCACCAGCGGGGTTCGTGCACCGCCAGCCACAGGCTCAGCCCGTCGACGAGCTGTGCGTGGCCCGCGTCCACCCCGGTGGGCAGCTCGGTGACCGGACCGTCGAGGGCCGCCAGGACATCGCCGATCTCACCTCCCTCCGGCAGCGAGATCGTGAGGTCGGACCCCTGGTCCAGCACCCGGACCGTCTCCGGGCCGGCGAAGGGACCCCGCATCCGCATGAACCCGCAGGGCACCACCGACCGGCTCGTCCAGTGCCCGTCTGCCCGTTCCAGCGCCACCGAGCGCTGCACGCCGTGCAGGTCCAGCGGGACGACGATGCGCCCGCCGGGCCCGAGCTGCTCCAGCCAGGCGGGGGCGAGGTCCCACACCCCGACGGTGGCGATCACCCGGTCGTAGGGCGCCTGCGGCGCGTACCCCTCCGCGCCGTCCCCGCACACCACGCTCACCCCCGCGCACCCGGCCCTGTCCAGGTGCTCCCGGGCCCGCGCGACCAGGTCGGCGTCGATGTCGACGCTCACGACCCGGCCCTCCGGTCCCACCAGGTGCGACAGCAGCGCGGCGTTGTAGCCCGTCCCCGCGCCGATCTCCAGCACCCGCTGTCCCGGCTCCAGGCCGAGCTGGTCGAGCATCAAGGCCATGATCGCCGGCTGCGAGGAGGAGCTGATCGGCCTGCCCTCCGCATCGCGCTTGGTCACGATGGCGTCATCCCGGTACGCGGTGTGCGGGGGGACCTCCGGCAGGAACACGTGCCGAGGCACCGCCCGCAGCGCACCGGCCACGGCCCGGCTGATCCCGCGCTCGCACACCTGCGCGACCAGTTCCTCCCGCAGCTCACGCCAGTCAGTCATCGCCGACCTCCAGGAGCCTCGCCCTTCCCGCGCTCGGACGGATCCTACGTCCGGACCGGGCCGGGCGGACGGTCCCGTACCGGGCGGATCATGCCGCGCCCGGACGGAGCCGTGCGCGCCGGAGTCCCGTCCCGGCCGGGATCACACGCCTTCACCCCTGGCGTGAGCCGTACGCTCACAGCGGGCTGGCCGTGAGCGGGGGCTGCTGCAGGACATGGACCCGGGCCGTGCCGATGTCGAAGTAGAGGCCCACCAGCTGCAGGCGCCCGGCGTGGACGAGCCGGTCCACCTGGGGGTAGGTCCGCAGGTTGTCCAACTGCTGGATCACGTTGGACCTGCACAGGCGGTCCAGCGGTCCGTCGTCGTCGCCTCCGGAGGCGGCCCACCGGGCCAGGCTGTGGTCGCCGTGGCGGAGCCAGCGGCCGAGCGCGGGCAGCTCGTGGATCTTCTCGCCGCCCTCCAGCAGCGCGGCCATGGCCCCGCAGCCGGAGTGGCCGCAGACCGTGATGGTCCGGATGTCGAGCGCGCCCATCGCGTACTCGATCGCCGCCGCCACCGAGTCGTCCGGCGGCGCCGACCCCAGCCGCGGCACCAGGTTGCCGATGTTGCGGACGGTGAACAGGTCGCCGGGGCCGCTGGCGGTGATCAGATTCGGCACGATCCGGGAGTCCGCGCAGGTGATGAACAGGTGCGAGGGCTCCTGCTTGCGGGCCATCGCCGACAGGAACGGCTGGACCAGCGGAGCCGTGCGCCGGTGGAACTCCCGCGCCCCGGCCAGCAGGTCCGGCACGGCGGGGCTGTCCCCCGCCGTCGTGGGCAGGGCCGGGACCAGCGGGCCCGTGGGCACGGGCCGCCTCCGCCGCCGGTGGGCCCAGGGCAGCCACCAGCGCTCCGGCGCCCGCGGCGGGGTCTTGGCCGGGAACATCCGGGCGCCGCTGGCGGCCATGGCGTACCACTCGTCGTGGATCTCGTCGATGTCGACGGTGCCGCCGCCGCGCTCGTGGTCCTGCCGCCAGGTGTGGATGGCCTCGAAGGCCGCGTTGTCCATGAAGTCGATGTTCAGGTCCAGCTCCACCGCGGCTCCGGCCGGTACGGCGCGCAGCTCCGAGGTGAGCCGCGGCACGCCCAGGAAGGTCAGCGAGCCGCCGATCAGCACGTGCCAGCGGCCGTCGGACTCGGGCCTGGCCCGCACGCTGATCCAGGTGAGGCGGCGCAGCGCCGACAGGGCGGCGAGGCCGAGGCCGATCAGCACGCCCTCGGCGAGACCGATCAGCACGACCCCGGCCATGGTGACGACGTAGACGGGGACCTCGCCGTGGCCGCGCAGGTTGCGCAGATGCCCCACGTTGACCATCTGGACGCCGATGAAGACCAGCAGCGCGGCCAGTGCCTCCATGGGGATCAGTTTGATCGTCCAGCCCAGGCAGAGCGCGAACACCAGGATCCAGAGACCGTGCATGGCCGTCGACCAGCGGCTGCGCGCCCCCGCGCGGACGTTGGTGGTGCTGCGCACGATGACCCCGGCCACGGGCAGCCCGCCCAGCGCGCCGGTCACCATGTTGGCCACGCCCTGGGCGGTGAGCTCCTTGTCCAGATCGGCCCGCCTGCCGCTGTGCAGCTTGTCGACGGCCACCGCCGACAGCAGCGACTCCACCCCGGCCAGCAGCGCCACCAGCAGCACCGCTCCGACGATCCCGTGCCAGTCGTCCCGCGGCCACAGCGGCGCGGTCCACCCGCTCAGGCTCTCGGAGAGGTCGACCCTGGTGACGTCCCAGCCGAGCGTCCCGGCGGTCACCGAGGCGGCGAACAGGGCCGCCAGCGGCGCCGGGACGATCCGCAGCCGCTGCGGCAGGCGGGCCCAGCCGACCAGGACCGCGATGGTGAGCAGGCCGGTGAAGACCGCGTGGCTGTGGTTGTCGGCGATCTGCTGGGGCAGCTCGATCAGGTTCCCGACCGCCGAGCGCTGCGGGCTGCCGCCCAGCACGACGTGCAGCTGGGAGAGGGCGATCACCACGCCGACCCCGGCGAGCATGCCGTGCACCACGGCGGGGGAGACCGCCAGCGCCGCCCGGGCGACCCGGAACAGCCCCAGCAGGAGCTGCAGGGCGCCCGCCATCAAGGTGATCATGCAGGTGGCGCGCCAGCCGTACCTCATGACCAGCTCGGCGACCACCAGTGAGAGACCGGCGGCGGGGCCGCTCACCTGGACGGTCGAACCGCCCAGGGCGCCCACCACCACGCCACCCACCACAGCCGCGATGAGCCCGGCCGCCAGTGGTGCTCCTGAGGCCACCGCGATGCCCAGCGAGAGGGGCACCGCCACCAGGAAGACCACCAGGGAGGCGGGCAGGTCGTGCCGTAGCACGGATGCAAGGCCACTGCTTGTGAGCGGCGTGTAACTCTTCGTGTCCGTCCCCATGGGGCAGACCTTATGGTGTCGGCCCCCTCCGCCTGGGCGGTTATCAGCGGCCTTTACATAGAGCGGGAGAAATCAGCGGTAATAGTCGGGGTAGTCCGGCTCCTGTGCCCGGTGGTGGTTGCCCCGGGAACCGCGGCCCTGATCTTCGGGGACGGCGGCGCTCCCGGTGGGACCGGTGCCGTAGAGATCGCCGTAGCTGGGCCAGGCCGCGTTGGCGCCGTCACCGCCGCCGGAGGCGGGCTCCGGCCAGGCGGCCGGGGCCGCCGGGGTGGCGCGCTGGGCGGGATCGTAGCCGTAGCCCGGCCCCGGCCCCGGCCGCGCCTCGGCCGTGCGGTCGTCGTAGGGGGAGACGCTGCGGGAGGGTCCCGTCGGGGTCGACAGCGCCGGGGTGGGGCCGGTGAGCGCGTCGTCGTCGATGGTGGCCCAGCCGGAGCTGACCTCGTAGGAGGCCGCGGGCGGAGCGCTGTGGACCGGCGTCTGGTAGGAGCTGTAGGACGGCGCCGGGTCGTCGAGGATGTCGGCGGTGTTGGCGGCCGGCCATCCTCCGGAGCCCGGGGCGGTGGCCTGGGCCCAGGGGTTGTCGGAGATGGGCCTGGGCGGTTCGGGCGCCGCGCCGTACGGCGCCGCGAGCGGGTCCGCGCTCGGTGACGCGGGGAAACCGCCACTGGTCGTGGGGCCCATCGGAGGCATCGGGGGGAGCGGTCCGGCGCCGGCCTCGGGGCCGAGGGGCCCGCCGGTCGCGCCGCGGGCGGGCATCGAGCCGCTGGAGGTCACCGGGCCGGTGCCGCGCGGGTAGGAGCCGCCCAGCGGGTCGCTCAACGGGTCGGGCCGGGAGGGCGTGCCTTTGCCGGGGGCGCCGCCCGAGGCGGAGCCGCGGCTGCTCCTGCGGGAGCGCGGGGTGTTCGGGCGCGGGGCGCGGCCCTCACCGAAGGCGCCGGGCGTGGGGGCCGCGAAGGTCACCGTCTTCTGCTCGGCGAGCGCGGCGGTCGTGGGGGCCGGCTCCGGCTGGACCGGACCGACCAGGTCGGCCAGGCCCGAGGGCAGGGAGGAGGAGGCGACGGCCGGCGCGGGCGCGGCCGGGGGGCGGGACGGCGGCGTCCGGTTGGGCAGCGGGGCCTGCACGGTCACCGCGTCGGCGTCCGCCCGGGGAGTCTGGGAGCGGTTCGGCAGCGGCACCTGCATGGTCGCCTCGGCGTCCGCCCGGGGCGGGCCGTCCTCGCCGACGGGACGGCTGGCGCCCATCCGAGCTGCCAAGGACCCTCCGAAACCGCCCTCGTCAGCCTGGAGCCGCGTCCAGTAGTCGTCGTCGTAGTCGTCGGCCTGGCCGAACTCGTTCACGCCTCGCTTGCCGCGCGAGCCCGCCGGGCGCGGCGGGCGCGGCGGCTTGGGCTCGTCGAACGGGGTGAGGTCGGGCGAGAAATGGTTCATCTTCGGCTCACGCGTGGCGAAGTCGTCGATGGACGTGGTGGGGGTCTGCGCCTCCTTCTCCGCCATCTCGCGCAGGCGTTCCGCAGGGAGCGCGCTCTCCCTGCGGTTCATCGACCGCATTCCCAGTGCCACGACGACGAGCACGAGGAGCACGACGGCGACCAGACTTACTACGACCGCGATCATTGCACCACCCTCAAGGCCATGGCCTTCCAGCGGCGCCGGTGAGGTCGCGCGGCCATCGACGCGACCTGCCCCCTTGCATCACCTGCGCACGGACATTGGATCTGATTGTGTCGGACCACTATGAGCGTTGTCACACCCTAAGTGAAGAATTGGTAACCATTAATACCTCCGGTGTTTGGCCTGTCACTCGATGTGCGCCGTGGTGAGCCGTCCCCAGGCGATCGTCTTGTCCGCGATGCTCTTCAAGGTCTTGTCGAGGGAGGCGCCCTTTTTGAGGTCGACCTTGCCGTCGAGCGCGTAGACAGTGAAACGATAGTTCTCCCGGGCGCGACATGGAGGGGAGTAGCCCACCTTGCCGCCTGTCGTGCTTCCTTCCACAGCTCCCACCGGGACGCTGTTCTCGGCCAGTTCGTTGGTACGCGGGTCGATGTCGAACACGACCCAGTTCACCTCTCCACCGGCGCGCGCGTTGTTGTCGGCCACGATCGCGACGGACTTCGTGCTGTCCGGCACCCCCGACCAGCGCAGCGGCGGGTTGCCGACCGAGCCGTTGCACGAGTAGTCGGACGGCAGCGGAGCGCCGTCCTTCAACCGAGGACTCGAGACGTTGATCGGCTCCAGCTGCAGCCTGTCGGCCGAGGCGGAGCTGCCCACCATCCCACAGCCGGAGGAGACGACGACGAACGCCGCGGCGAGCACCGTTCCGACGGTCCGCCGCGGGCGGCGCGTAGACGTATTCGGCTGCCCCATGCCCGATGATGCTACGCGGGTCTGGAAGATGCGCAGACCGGATCGCGAGGTTCCATGGCTCGGAAATGCCCGGGAATCGGACAGAATCGAAGGATGGAGGGGGTGAGGTTGGACGCGGAAATGACCTTCGCCATCCTCGGCCCCCTGGAGATCCGCCGGCGAGGAGAGGCGGCGGAGATCGCCGGGCAGCGCCTGCGGACCCTCCTCGCCCTGCTCCTTCTCGACGCCGGCCGGACCGTGCCCGTCGGTCGGCTGGTCGCCGGAGTGTGGGAGGAGCGCCCGCCGAACGCGGTGGGCAACGCGCTGCAGGCCCTGATCTCCCGGCTGCGCGGCGCGCTGGGCGATCAGCGCGGGCTGGTGGAGGCCGACGCGGCCGGCTACCGGCTGGCCGTCGATCCCGACCGGGTGGACGCCCACCGGTTCGCCCGGCTGGCCGCCGAGGGCCGCGCGGCCCTCGGGGCGGGCGCCCCGGCCGACGCCGCGACCGCGCTCCGGGCCGCGCTCGCGCTGTGGCGCGGGCCCGCCCTGGCCGACCTGGCGGGCAACGACGCCGTCGCCGCCGCGATCACCAGGCTGGAGACCCTCCGCCTGGCCGCCGTCGAGGACCGCCTCGAGGCCGACCTGCTGCTCGGACGGCAGGCCGAGGCCGCCGCGGAGCTGCCCGCCCTGATCGCCGCCCACCCGCTGCGCGAGCGGCTGCGCGGCCAGCTCATGCGCGCCCTGTACGGCTCGGGCCGCCATGTCGAGGCTCTGGCCTCCTACGAGGACGCCCGGCTGGTCTTCGCCGGCGAGCTCGGCGTGGACCCCTCACCCGAGCTGGCCGGCCTCCACCTCGCCATGCTGCGCCGCGAATGGGCCGAGAGCGGCCCGCGGCCCCGGCCTCCGGCCCGGAGCGGCCCGGAGGCCCCGCCGCCCGGCGAGGACGGCCCGGAGATCCCGCCGCCCGGCGAGGACGGCCGGCGCCCGCCGCCCGCGGGAGGCGGCTCACCGGTCCGGAGCGGCCCGGAGGCCCCGCCGTCCGGCGGGAGCGGTCCGGGGCTCCCAGCGCCCGGCGAGGCCCCGCGGCGGGGCAACCTGCCGGCCAGGCTCACCAGCTTCGTCGGCCGCGAGCGCGACCTGGCGCGGACGGCCGGACTCCTCGCCGAGAACCGGCTGGTCACCCTGCTCGGCTCCGGCGGCGCGGGCAAGACCAGGCTGGCCGTCGAATCGGCCGAGGCGGTCGCCGGCCGGATGCCCGACGGGGTGTGGCTGGTCGAGCTCGCCCCGGTGGCCGAGCCGTCGGAGGTCCCGCAGACCGTGTTCTCGGCGCTGGAGCTGCGCGACCCTCCGCCGCCGACGTCCGCCGCCGGCCCCGGCGCGATCCCCGTGCCCGCCCCCCGCGATCCGCTGTCCCGCCTCGTCTCGGGACTCACCGGGAAACGGCTGCTGATCGTCCTGGACAACTGCGAGCACGTGGTCGAGGCGGCGGCGGAGCTCGCCGACCGGGTGCTGGCGAGCTGTCCCGGGGTACGCATCCTGGCCACCAGCCGCGAACCCCTCGGCATCATCGGAGAGCTGACCTGGCCGGTGCCGCCGCTCGGACTCCCGCCGAGCGGCGGGGACCCGGGCGAGGCCCTCGGCTACCCGGCCGTCCGCCTGTTCGCCGAGCGCGCCGCGGCCGTCCGGCCCGGCTACCGGCCCGAGGACGAGGCCGACGCGGTGGTGCGGATCTGCCGGGAGCTCGACGGCACGCCGCTCGCCATCGAGCTGGCGGCCGCCCGCCTCCGCTCGCTGTCGGCCGAGCAGATCGCGCACCGGCTCGACGACCGCTTCCGCCTGCTGACCGGCGGCAGCCGTACGGCGCTGCCCCGCCACCAGACGCTCCGCGCGGTGGTCGGATGGAGCTGGGACCTGCTGGACGGGCAGGAGCGGGTGCTGGCCCGCCGCCTGTCCGTCTTCGCCGGGGGCGCCGCTCTCGACTGCGCCGAGGAGATCTGCTCGGGGGAGGGCCTGGACCGGGCCGACGTGCTCGACGTGCTGGCCCGGCTGGTGGACAAGTCCCTGGTGGTGGCCCACAGCCACGGCACCGTCGTCCGCTACCGGATGCTGGAGACCATCCGCGCCTACGCCGCCGAGCGGCTGGCCGAGTCGGGTGAGCAGGGCCGCGTGCGGCTGGCCCACGCGATGTTCTTCACCGAGCTGGCCGAGACCTCGGATCCCGGCCTCCGCGATCACCGGCAGCTCGCCGCCGTCACCCAGATGGCCGCCGAGCACGACAACCTGTCGGCCGCGCTGCGCTGGACCGTCGAGGCGACCCGGACCGACCTGGCGCTGCGGCTGGTCGGCGCCCTGGGATGGTACTGGTGGCTGCGCGGTTACCGGGTCGAGGGCGCCCACCGCACCCGGGAGGTGCTCAGGCTGGCCGGGGACGGCGCCGACCCCGCCTCGCTGGCCCTGGCCCGGGCCTCCTACGGGTCCAACGCGGTGGGCGCGGGGATCGAGCTCGACACGGCGCGGGCCGAGCTGGAGGAGGTCGTACGGCTGGCGCCCGAGACGCTGCCCCGGCCGTGGCACCCCCTGGTCGTGATGGCGGGCCCGGTCCTCGCGCTGTTCTCAGGCCTGAACACGGACAACGGCCTCTATCTCGACGAGATGTTCGCCCACCCCGACCCCTGGGTGACCGCCTCGGCGCGGCTGTTCCGGGGGTTCGAGCACCTGTTCGCGGGCCGTATCCCCGAGAGCAGGACCGAGCTGTCCGCCGCCCTGCGCGACTTCCGGGCCATCGGGGACCGCTGGGGCGTCGCCAACGTGCTCGCCTCCCTGTCGGATCTGGACTTCCTGCACGGCGAGCCCGAACGGGCGCTGAAGGAGGTCCACGAGGCGCTCGCCCTGATGGAGGAGATCGGCGCGGTCGAGGAGGTCGCCTACATGCGGGGGCGCCTGGCGCTCGGGCTCAACCTCGCGGGAGACCGGGCGGCGGCCGAGGAGCTCCTGGAGGAGACCCTCCACGCCGCCATCGGCAACGGGGACCGGATCGCCGCACTGAACCTGCTCAGCGCCCGGGGAGATTTCGCCCGCGAGGACGGCAAGCTCAACGAGGCCAGGCATTACTACGCCGAGGCCATGCGCATGATCGACGAGACCCCCAGCATCCCGCTGCACGCCCGGGCCTCGATCAACACGGCGCTGGGCCTGCTGGCCGAGCAGGAGGGCGACCTGGTCCGCGGCCGGCGGCTGCTCGGCACCGCGCTGGCGCAGGCCGCGGAGACGCGGGAGGTGGCCGTGCTGGGCCTGGTGCTGATCGGCTGCGCCGGACTGGTGCTGTCGGAGGGCGCCCCGGCCACCGCGGCCGTGCTCCTGGGCGGCGCGGCGGCGGTCCGGGGCATCGACGCGGTGGTCGACTTCGACCACGTGCGGATCACCGAGCGCACGGTCGCCGCGCTCGGCCGGCTGGAATACTCCCGCTGCTACGAGCGCGGCCGCCTGCTGTCCCGGGAGGAGATCATCGCCTTCGCGGGCTAGACGCGCCGCCGCGCGGGTCAGGCGCGCGGCGGCGGGGCGCCCTACTCGCCGCCCAGCTCCCGGTAGTGCCTCCGCAGCAGGTCGAGGAGGGGGATGTGCCGTACTTTGACCGGTGGCGGCTCCAGCGCCCGCAGCAGCAGGTCCGTGGGGGCCGCCGCGGCGTCCGGCCGCGGCCGCAGCCGGCTCAGCGAGGCGCCGGGGGAGTAGAAGCCGGCCAGCCGCCCGTCGAAGGGCGCCTCCGAGGTCGGTCCGGCGGTCACGGGGCCGGGTCCGTCGGGGAGCGCCTCCGGCGCCGGTCCGGCGGTGGGGCCGGGACCGTCGCAGGGGGCGGCCGGTGAGAGCGCGTCGTCGCCGTCGGTCATGTCAGCTCACCGCCCCGGGGCCGAGCTGGAACAGCTCGCGCAGCTGCTCGGTGGACAGGTCGGCGATCCAGTCTTCGCCGGTGCCGACCACGCTCTCGGCGAGCGCCTTTTTCCGTTCGATCATCTCGTCGATCCGCTCCTCAAGTGTGTCCACGCAGACGAACTTCCTGACCTGGACGTTCCTCGTCTGGCCGATCCGGAAGGCCCGGTCGGTCGCCTGGTCCTCCACCGCGGGATTCCACCAGCGGTCCACGTGGATCACGTGGTTGGCGGCCGTCAGGTTGAGGCCGGTGCCGGCCGCCTTCAACGACAGCAGGAACAGCATCGGTTCGTCGTCGCGCTGGAAGCGCTCCACCAGCTCCTCCCGCCGGTTCTTGGACAGCCCGCCGTGCAGCCACAGCACCGGCCGGTCCAGGTGGGCTGCCAGGTAGGGCTGCAGGAGGGAGCCGAACTCGGTGTATTGGGTGAACACCAGAGCCTTGTCCCCCTCCTCGACGATCTCCTCCGCCAGCTCCTCCAGGCGGGCGAGCTTCCCCGACCGGCCGGCCAGCCGCGAGCCGTCCTTGAGCAGGTGGGCGGGGTGGTTGCAGATCTGCTTGAGCCGGGTCATCGTGGCCAGCACGTTGCCCCGGCGCTCGATGCCCCGGGAGCCGTCGATCCTGTCCAGCATGTCGTTCACCACGGCCCTGTACAGCGCCGCCTGCTCCGGGGTGAGCGTGCACCAGACCTTCATCTCCAGCTTCTCCGGCAGGTCGGAGATGATCGACCGGTCGGTTTTGAGCCGCCGCAGCACGAACGGCCCGGTGGCCCGCTTCAGCGCCCGGGTGGCGTGCTCGTCGCGCCGTGTCTCGATCGGCTCCTGGTAGCGCTTGCGGAACCGCTTGGCCGGGCCGAGCAGCCCGGGGTTGCAGAACTCCATGATCGACCAGAGCTCCGACAGGCGGTTCTCCACCGGGGTGCCGGTCAGCGCCAGGCGGGTGCGGGCCGGGATCGACCGCACCGCCCGCGACTGCTGCGCCCCGCTGTTCTTGATCGCCTGGGCCTCGTCGCAGACCACCCTGCCCCACTCCAGGGCCGCCAGCGCTCCCAGGTCCCGCAGTGCCGTGCCGTAGGTGGTGACGACCAGGTCGGCCTCCCGCACCGCCGCCGCCAGCTCGCCGTCCCGCTTGCGCGTGCCGCCGTGGTGGACCTGGACCCGCAGCGAGGGGGCGAACCTGGCCGCCTCCTTCTGCCAGTTGCCGACAAGTGACATCGGGCAGATCAGCAGCGTCGGAGGGGGCGTGCCGCCCTCGCGTTCGGACAGGAGCAGGGAGAGGGTGGACACGGTCTTGCCGAGCCCCATGTCGTCGGCGAGGATGCCGCCCAGTCCCAGATCCGACAGGAAGCTCAGCCATGACAGACCGCGCTCCTGGTAGGGGCGGAGCGTCCCCTTCAGGCCCCTGGGCACGCCGACCGGGGTGAGACGGCGTTCGGCCTCGCCGGAGAGGAGATCGCCGAGGAGGCCGTCGGCGTCCACCGCGACCAGCGGCAGGTCCTCGTCACCGCCCTCCACGACCTCACGGATCACCTCGCCCACGGTCCGCTCGCCGGCGCCGCGCTGCTCGACGACCTTCAGTGCCGCCTTGAGCTGCTGGTCGTCCAGCTCGATCCACTGGCCCTTGACCTGGACCAGGGGGATCCTGAGCCGGGCCAGCCCGGCCAGCTCCTCCTCGGTGATCGTGTGGTCGCCGATGGCGACGTCCAGCCGGAAACTCACCCGCCGGTCCAGGCCGGTCCCCTCCTCGCCGGCGACCGTCCGCGTGGTCAGCTTCAGGCCCAGCCCCTGGCGCCCCGCCCAGGCCGGCAGCAGCACGCCGTAGCCGGCGGCCCTCAGCATGGGGGCGCCGTTGCGCAGGAACGAGAACGCCCAGGCCGTCTCGACCGCCAGGCCGGACGGCTCGGGGTCGCGCAGCGCGCTGTAGAGGTCGGGGTGGAGGCGGACGGCCCGGGCCAGGTCGGCGCGGAGGACCTCCTGCGGCCGCTCGGGCAGCCAGGGGGCCCGCTCCCCGGCCCGGATCCGGTCGGCGGACAGGTAACCGGCCGCCTCCCCGGTCCCGTCCGCGTCGCCGGGGCCGGCGGGGCTGGGGGCGAGGCCGAACTCCACCTTCCAGGACGCGCCCTCCCCGGCGGGCTCGATGAGCCGGAAGCAGGCCCGGACCGGCCCGTCCAGCTCGTGCGCCGAGGCGTACCACGCGTCGAGCGCGTCGGCGAGCGGCGTCACCTCGGCGGGCCTGGCGCCGGGGAGCGCGGCGTCCTCGCCGGTCAGCGCGTACAGCCAGCGGTCGGGCAGGGGGGCTTTGGCCCCCGGCCGGTGGCCGAGGATGAGACGGTCGGGCAGCGCCAGGCGCGCCGCGCCGTCCACCAGGCCGCCCAGGGCCTCGTGCAGCACGTCCTTGGCCGGGCGCTCCCCGGCCACCGCCCTGCAGACCGGCGGCATGGCCGCGGCGAGGTCGCCGAGCGCCGCCGGGTCGGCGCCGGTGAGCACGGGCCGCCAGCGGGCGGCCCGGCCGCCGTCCTCCAGGACGAGCTGGGGCAGGATCCGGCCGCGCCGCACCAGGGCGCGCGCGTGCTCGGCGACCACGGCGAAGTAGCGCAGGGAGAGCCCGGGACCCCATTCGAGCCCTTGCGCGCCCCCGTCCGTCTCCTCCGAGCCGAGGCCGGACCGGCTCGCGCCCGCCTCCGGACCGGACAGGGAGCCGAGCAGGCGGAGCGCCCCGGCCGGGGGGAGCAGCAGCGCGGGGACGCGCCAGGCGGAGATCCTCGGGTTGCGCGCCGAGCCCGTGAGCCCGGACTCGGGCGAGGGCAGCGGGCCCCTGGTGGAGCCGGGGAGCAGGATGGTCAGCTCGCGCTCCTCGGCCCCGCGCCCCATCTCGGTCCCGGTCCCGCCTCCGGCGGAGGTCTCCCCGGCGGCCGTCGCGCCCGGGCCGGTCACGCCGAGAGCCGTGGCCAGGACGGCCGCGGGGGCCGCGAACGGATGGGGGCGGAGCGTGGCCCGGGAGGCGGGGCCGGGGGCCCGGGCGGTGTCCTCCGCCCAGACCCCCAGCCGCCCGTCCACCCATGCGCCGTGAACCACCAACACGCGATCACTCCGGTTCTCTTCGATATGTCTCCGCGGCGGTCGGGCCGCCTCCGGCTGTCCGCGGCGTCCCGACAGATTAGGCCCGGCTGCGGAATGCGCGGATCGCCAGGGGAGCGAAGACCACCGCCAGCGCGGCGGCCCACAGCAGCGAGCTGACCGCCGGTCCGGCGACCTCGCCGCCGAGCAGCAGCCCGCGGACGGCGTCGGCGAGCTGCGTCACGGGGTTGACGTTCACCCACACCTGCAGCCAGCCGGGCATCGTGTCGGTCGGCACGAACGCGTTGCTGGTGAACGTCAACGGCATCATCAGGGAGAACGCGAAGATCTGCACCTTCTCCGGATCCTTCGCCTTGAGGCCGATGAGCACCGACATCCAGGACATCGCCAGCGCGAAGACCAGCAGCAGCGCCACCGCGCCCAGCACGCCGGTCACCCCGGTCTGGATCCGGAAGCCCAGGATCGTGCCGATCGCGAGGAACAGGAACAGCGCCCAGAGCTGCTTGGCGGTGTCGGCGACGATCCGGCCGGCCAGCGGCGCGGTGCGGGCGATCGGCAGACTGCGCAGCCGGTCGAAGACGCCCTTGGTGATGTCGGTGTTGAGGCCGATCGCCGTGGTCAACGTGGCGAACAGCGCGTTCTGCACGATCAGGCCGGGCAGCGCGAACTGCAGGTAGTCTCCCGTGCTCCCGGCGATGGCGCCGCCGAACACGTAGGTGAACAGCAGCAGGAACATCACCGGCTGCACGCTCAGGTCGAGCAGCTCCATGGGGTTGTGCTTGATCTGCACCAGGCTGCGCCAGGTGAGCGTCATCGTCTGGCGGAACCCGGCCGACAGGCCGGGACGCCTGGCCGCGGCCGGGACCGGTGCGGTCGTCGTGGTCATGCGAACACCTCTTCGTCCTTCATGGTTCCGGCGGGCTCGTCCTCGGCGGGGTGACCGGTCAGGGCCAGGAAGACCTCGTCGAGGCTGGACTTGCGCAGGGCGAGCTCGGAGGCGACGACCCCGAGGTCGTCCAGCCGCCGCACGATCGCGGGCACCACCGCGGGGTCGTGCACCGACGCCACGACCTTCCCGCCGGCCTGTGCCGGGGTGTCGCCGACGACGTCGGCGACGACCTGGACGACCAGGTCGAGCTGGTCGGGCCGGAGCGGCCGGACCTCCAGGACCTGCGCCCCGGTGGTCGCCTTCAGTTCGTCGGAGGTGCCCGAGGCGATCACCCTGCCGTGGTCGAACACCACGATGTCGTCGGCGAGCTGGTCGGCCTCCTCCAGATACTGGGTGGTGAGCAGCACCGTCACCCCGTCGGCCATGAGGTCGCGCACCACGCTCCACAGCTCGGTGCGGCTGCGCGGGTCGAGGCCGGTGGTCGGCTCGTCGAGGAACAGCACCTGGGGCCGTCCCACCAGGCTGGCCGCCAGGTCGAGGCGGCGGCGCATGCCGCCCGAGTAGGTCTTGGCCGCCCGGCTCCCGGCGTGCGTCAGCTCGAACCGCTCCAGCAGCTCGGCCGCCCTCGCCCGGGCGTCGGCCCGCGACAGGTCGAGCAGGCGGCCGAGCATCACCAGGTTCTCCACGCCGGTGAGCGTCTCGTCGACCCCGGCGTACTGTCCCGTGAGGCCGATCAGCGACCGCACCTGGTGGGCCTGCTCCGTCACGTCGAACCCGCCGACCGACGCCCTGCCCCCGTCGGGGCGGAGCAGCGTCGCCAGGATCCGCACGGCGGTGGTCTTGCCCGCCCCGTTGGGCCCCAGGACACCGAGCAGCCGTCCCTGCGGCACGAGGAGATCGACCCCGTCGAGGGCGCGGGTCTCCCCGTAACGCTTCACCAGACCCTCCGCCTGAATGGCGTATCGCATGATCGGCACCTCTTCCTAGTGATCGGGCCACCAGAGTGCATGGCTCCACTGACACTTCTCTGATCGCCCGCTGACCCCGGTGGGTGCCGCTGACAGATCGCTGACACGAGGGGCCGTCGGCCGGGACCCTCTAGGCTGACAGCGTGAGCGACCGAGCCGATGAGCACAGGGATGTCACGAACGGCGCCCCGGCGGCAGGCGGGGCGGGTGCGCGGCCCCCGGGAGGCGATCGCGTCCCGTTGCGCGCCCCGGCCAACCCGGTCTCCCGCAAGGCCGTCACGCTGTGGCTGCTGGAACAGGCGTTCTGGGCCGTCGTGCTGGTGGGCGGATCCTTCCTGCTGGCCCGGTGGGCCGACGGGGGCCGGTGGTCCTGGCTGCCCGGCTGGGCACTGGACGGCGTCTGGTGGCTGCCGGCCGTGGTGGCGGTGCTCGTCGTGCCGGCCGCGATCGTCGAGCCCTTCTGGCGCTACGCCGTGCACCGGTGGGAGCTCAGCGGGGACGTGGTCTACGCCCGGTCCGGGTGGATCAGCAGGGAGTGGGCCTTCGTCCCGGTCAGCCGGATCCAGACGGTGGACAAGACGCAGGGCACGCTGGAGCGGACGCTCGGGCTGGCCACGGTCGAGATCCGCACCGCCTCCCACGCGGGGTCGTCCACGATCCAGGGCCTCGACTACGAGGTCGCCGCGGCCCTGGCCGAGGAGCTCGCCCGGCGGGCCGAGGAGCTGAGGGACGACGCCACATGACCGAACCCCCCGAGCGGCAGAGTCCTCCCGCGCCGCCTCCCGGGCAGCCCGTGGCGCCTCCAGGGCGGCAGAGCCCTCCGGGGGAGCCGGGTGTGCGGGGCGAGGCCCGCTCCGAGGCCGCCCCCGGCGGCCCGCCGCCAGGCCCGCAGGCCCCGTACCCTGTGCCGGGTGACTCCGGCCCGGAGCCGCCCTCCGTGCCTGGCGGTCCGCAGGCCGTTCCCGGTGACCCGTCGACAGGTCCGCAGGCCGCGCCCCCTGTGCCCGGTGGCCCGCCGCCAGGCCCGCAGGCCGGGGAGTACGGCCCGCCGACCGGCCCCAGGCTGCGGCTCAGCCCCAAGGTGCTGCTGACGGATCCGATCCGGATGCTGCCCTCGCTCTTCCTGCCGCTGGCCGGTGTCCTGTTCATCGGCGGCTTCTCGCCGGGCTCGTTCGGGTGGGCGGCCTTCGGCGTCATCGGCTCGGTCGTCTACGCCGCCGTCCGCTGGGCCACCTTCACCTACCAGGTCGTCGGCGACCGGCTGGAGCTCACCCGGGCGCTGGTCAGCAGGTCGGTACGGACGATCCCGCTGGAGCGGATCAGGGGCGTCGACGTCAGCAACCCGCCCCTGCACCGGCTGCTCGGCATCGCGGTGCTGAGGATCGACACCGGGGCGGGCGGTGACGAGAAGCAGGAGGGCGAGCTCGACGGGGTGACCGTCGAGGAGGCCGAGCGGCTCAAGGCCGTGCTCCTGTGGCACGCCCGCGCCCGGATGGCGCGGCGGGCCCAGGCGCAGGAGGCCGCCCGGGCGGCCGCGGGGCCGGATCCCGCGCTCCCGGGGCCCGGCCCGGCCGACGATGCCGTGACGGACTCCGGCGTGCCCGCGGGGACCGCCGTCCCCGCCACGGTCCGTCACGAGATCGGTGAGACGACTCCCGAGCGGGTGTTCTTCGTGGTGCCGCGTAAGTGGCTCGCCTACGGCCCCCTGTCGGGGGCCTACCTGCTGACCCCGTTCGCGCTGGTGGCCGGTGCCGTGGGCCTGGCCTTCCAGTGGGGCTCGGAGCTCAAGATCGACGGACGGGCCGTGGTGAGCGCGGGGGAGTGGCTCTGGGGGCACCCCGCCCTCCTCGTCGGCGCCCTGGTGCTGCTGGTGCTCGCCATGCCGGTCGTCGGCGCGATCATGTACGCCGTGTTCAACTGGGACTTCACCCTGCGCGCCAGGGAGGGCTATCTCATCGCCGAGCGTGGCCTGGTCACCCGCCGCAGCGTGTCGCTGGAGCGGCGCAGGGTGCGCGGGTTCGAGCTGGTGGAGGGGCCGGCCGAACGATGGGCGGGCCTCGCCCGCGCGTGGGCGATCGTGACGGGTCTCGGCGACTCCGAGACCCGGGGGCAGCTGATGCCGGTGGTGCCGCGGGCCATGGTGCTCGACGTGGTGGGCGAGGCGATCGGCCCGATCGCCACCGGGCTGCGGCCCCACCCGGCGGCGGCGCGCAGGCGCCGGCTGTTCCGGGCGGTCTTCCCGTGGCTGGTGGTCGCCGCCTGCGCGGCGGCGGCCGCCGTGACGTGGTCCCCGCTCTGGTGGGGGCTCGCGCTGCCGGCGTTGCTCCTGGCGGCGCTGGGCGTCCCGCTCGGCCTGGACCGCTACCGCTCTCTCGGCCACACCTACGACGGGGCCCGCCTGTCGGTCCGGTCGGGGTCGCTGCGCCGCTCCCAGGCCGTGGTGGAGGAGCGGGCCGTGGTCGGCTGGACCCTCCGGCAGACGTGGTTCCAGCGGCGTGCCGGAGTGCTGACCGTGGTCGCCGGAGTCGGCGCGGGCACCGGCGGCTACGAGGCGATCGACGTCGGCGAGGCCGAGGGCGTGGCCTTCGCCGCCGAGGTCACGCCCGGCTGGCTCGCCCCGTTCGGCACTGACGGAGCCACCACCCGGCCCTGACCCGCCTGACCGGCGGAGCGGTCATGATCCTCCGTACGGCGGGGCACTGTGATCTGCCTGTGCGGTGGGCGGTCATGATCCCTCCGTACGGTGGGGCACTGTGACCTGCCCGTGCGGTGGATGGCCGTGACCGCTCCGTGCGGTGGGCGGTCGTGACTGCCACGTGTACGGCGGGGCACTGTGATCTGCCCGTGCGGTGGGCTGCC
>NZ_JBSFPS010000048.1:0-43279 GCF_053588315.1 Streptosporangium sp. NPDC003464
CGCCCCGGTGCGGGAGATCGGGGTGCTCGTCGCCCTGATCGCAGGGTCGCTTGAACAAAGCCTGCTGGACACGATCCTGGAGCGTGCCATGACCGCCGGGCTGCTGCGAGCCGGTGATCGGCAGCGGGCCGGGGACCGGTGTGATCGGCCGCGGCTCGGCGCCGGGGAGCAGCAGGTAGAGGCGCTGGTCGGTGAGGTTGGCGAACACCACGCCCCCGCCGGGGACCACCGCGTAGGAGCGCCCGCCGTACTCGTGGACGCGGGTCCTGGCGCTCCACGGGGCGGCCAGCAGCTCGCGGCACACGCCGTCGGCGGCCCGGTGCACGATCGTGGTCCGGCCGCCCTCCGCGGGGCGGTCCTCGGTCCACCACACCTCTCCGCCGAGCACCGTCGGGAATCCCAGGCGCAGCCCGGACCGGGCCACCCCGGTGCTGGAGATCGGGGAAGGCCAGGTGGCGTACGGCAGGACGACCTGCTCGGGGGACATGGCGTAATCCTGCCCGATAACCCGCCGCCTGTCGCCGGTATGGCGCGCATCCCGCGCGACATGCGGTGATTCTGTGTCCCGGAACGCCGGAGGGCGGCCACCGCGACCGGTGACCGCCCTCGGCGGAACCTGGACAAGCTCCCCGGAACCGGGGCTGCCCGTATGCGGAGCCGCCTCAGTCCACCGCGGACACCTCGCCCGTTCCGGGCGCCACGACCGCTCCGGGCGGGGCGACCGGCTGGGCCGTCGACTTACGGCTGCGGCGGCTGCGCCTCTCCAGCCAGGTGGCGACGGCCCCGACGATCAGGTTGATGATGATGTAGACGATCGCGATGACGATCACTGCCGGGATGATGTTGTTGAAGTTGGACGGCAGCACGCGCGCCCCCGCGTTCAACAGGTCCTCGAACGAGACGATGAACCCCAGGGCCGTGTCCTTGAGGAGCACGACGAGCTGCGCGACGATCGCCGGCATCATGGCCGTGACCCCCTGCGGCAGCAGGATCATCCGCATGACCTGGCCCTTGCGCAGCCCGATCGCGAGTGCCGCCTCCGACTGGCCGCGCGGGATGGACAGGATGCCCGCCCGCACGATCTCCGCCAGCACCGACCCGTTGTACAGGACCAGGCCGGTCACCACCGCCATGAACGGGGTCACGGTCAGCCCGAAGACCGCGCTCCCGCCGTACATCACCGCGAAGATCATGATGAGCAGCGGGATGGCCCGGAAGAACTCGACCACCGCTCCCGCCGGGACGCGGATCCAGGCGTGGTCGGACAGCCGGCCGATGCCGAAGACGAACCCGAACGGCACCGCGATCACCGCGGCGACCGCCGCCGCGCTGAGCGTGTTGAACAGGCCGGGCAGGATCAGGTTGACCCACACGTCGCCCCGGAGGAACGGGGTCCACAGGTCGGCGTTGAGCTGGTTCTTCTCATCCAGCTTGGTCACCATCACGTAGACGGCGAACAGCGCGACGAGGACGACCAGCACCGTGAGCACGGTGTTGCGCATCTGGGCGCGCGGGCCCGGAACGTCGTAGAGGACGCTGGCCCGATCCGGCGCGGACGCGCGCCTACGCGTTTTTCTCGGTTCCGCGGTCAGCGTGCTCATCGAACCACCGCCATGCGCTTGGACAGCCAGGTGAACAGCAGTCCGGTGGGCAGAGTCAGGATCAGGAAGCCGAGCGCGAAGCCGAAGAAGATCGGGACGACCGCGTCGCCGTGCGACTCGAAGAGCGTCTTCATCGTCAGGGAGGCCTCACCCACCCCGATGGCGGCGGCGATCGTGGTGTTCTTGATCAGCGCGATCAGGACGCTGCCCAGCGGGGCGACCACCGCGCGGAGCGCCTGGGGCAGCACGATCATCCGCAGGTTCTGGAAGAAGGTCAGGCCGATGGCGCGGGCCGCCTCGGCCTGGCCGAGCGGCACCGTGTTGATCCCGGCCCGGATCGCCTCGCAGACGAACGCCGCCGTGTAGGCCGACAGGCCGATGATGGACAGCCAGAGATAGTTCGTGGACAGGCTCGTGGAGAACGAGATGTCCAGCACCAGGCCGAGACCCAGCCCGCAGAACACGATCACCAGCGTCAACGGGGTGTTCCGCACGATGTTCACGTACGCCGTGCCGATCCCCCGAAGGACGGGCAGCGGGCTGACGCGCATCCCGGCGAGGATCGTCCCGAGGACCAGCGCCATGAGTCCGCTGGCGAGCGTGAGCCGTATCGTCAGCCAGAACGCGCTCAGGATGACCGGGAATTCGTCGAAGAGTGCCTGCACTCATCCCTCCAATAGCCGTCGGCCGGGGCGTTCGCACGCCCCGGCCGATTCGTGGCCGATCAGTAGCGCTCGACGGTCGGCGGGTTCGTGAAGAACTTCCCGAACTCGCCGAAGTTGGCGTCGACGGCCTTCTTCCAGCTGCCGTCCTTGAACATCTTCTCCACGGCCGCGTTGAGCTTCTCGCGGGTGTCCTTGTCCTCCAGCTTCACGCCGATGCCGTACTTCTCCTCGGAGAAGGGCTTGCCGACGAGGCGGAACTTGCCCGGCGACTGGGTGGCGAACCCGGCCAGGATCGTCGCGTCGGTGGAGATCGCGTCGACCTGCTTGTTCTCCAGCAGGGGCAGGCAGGCGCCGTAGCCCTGCTGCTCGGTGAGGTACTGGCCCTTCCAGGCCTCGCCGAACTTCTCGACCAGACGCTTGGGCGAGGACGACCCCTGGGCGCCGCAGACCTTCTTGGTCTTCAGGTCGTCGACGCTGTTGATCGTCGTGTCGTCCGCGCGGGTCAGGATGTCCTGGCCGGTCACCAGGTACGGCCCGGCGAAACCGATCTTCTTCTTCCGGTCGTCGGTGATCGAGTAGGTCGCGATCACGATGTTGACCTGGCCCTGCTGGATGAAGGACTCGCGGTTGGCCGAGATGGCCTCCTTGAACTCGACCTTGTCGCCGGTGTAACCGAGCTCCTTGGCGACATACTTGGCCACGTCGACGTCGAAGCCCTTGAACGAACCGTCCGGCTGCTTCTGTCCCAGGCCAGGCTGGTCGAACTTGATTCCGACGACGAACTTGTCACTGCCGCCGCTGCACGCGGTGAGACTCGCCGCCGCGGCCGCCACCGCGATCACCACGGCTCCAATACGACGTACACGCATCTTGCTACCTCTTCTTCTTAAAGGGGGTGAGCCGCTAGTGCGTAAGGATCTTGGAGAGGAAGTCCTTCGCCCGGTCGGTCCGGGGTGCGGTGAAGAACTCCTCAGGTGTGTTCTCCTCGACGACCTGCCCCTCGGCCATGAACACCACCCGGTTCGCCGCGCGGCGGGCGAATCCCATCTCGTGGGTCACGACCATCATCGTCATGCCCTCCTGGGCGAGGCCGATCATGACGTCGAGCACCTCCTGGACCATCTCCGGGTCCAGTGCCGAGGTCGGCTCGTCGAACAGGATCATCTTGGGGTCCATGGCCAGAGCGCGGGCGATGGCCACGCGCTGCTGCTGACCTCCCGACAACTGCGCCGGATACTTCGACGCCTGGGCGCCGATGCCGACCCGGTCCAGCAGCTCCATGCCCCGCCGCTCGGCCTCGGCCTTGGCGATGCCGCGGACCTTGATCGGCCCGAGCGTGACGTTCTCCAGGATCGTCTTGTGCGCGAACAGATTGAAGGACTGGAACACCATGCCGACCTCGGACCTGAGCTTGGCCAGCGTCTTGCCTTCAACCGCGAGCGGCTGCCCGTCAAATGTGATTGTTCCGCCGTCTATCGTCTCAAGCCGGTTGATCGTCCGGCACAGGGTCGACTTGCCGCCACCTGAAGGACCGATGACGACGAGGACCTCGCCACGAGAGATCGTCAGATTGATGTCACGCAGGACGTGCAGGTTGCCGAAGTGCTTGTTGACATCCGCAAGCACAACCAGAGGAGTCGTGTCCCCGTTCTCCGTCATGGTGGACAACGTAATTCTGTAAAGGGCACCCAAGGCTAACCCTGCGGTACCGATCAGATCACGACCTGCCAGTTTCGGGTAAAAAATGGACCAGCTTCTGTCAGATCTGTGCGAAAGCGGCTGGATCGGGTGTCAGTTTGCACGGCACGGCGCTCTCCGGGACCGTCCCCGCCGCGCCCCGGCGGGCGGAGGGGGACGGTCCCGGAGGCCGTGCGGAGCGCCTACCCTTGTCTACTGAGATGACTGTCACCGTGGAGAGCGCCCGCACGTACGAGGTACGTACCTACGGGTGCCAGATGAACGTGCACGACTCCGAGCGCCTGTCGGGCCTTCTCGAAGACGCGGGCTACGTCCCCGCGCCCGAAGGGGCGACGGCCGACGTGGTCGTGTTCAACACCTGCGCCGTGCGGGAGAACGCCGACAACAAGCTCTACGGCAACCTCGGGCATCTGCGCCCCTCGAAGGTGAGCAACCCCGGCATGCAGATCGCCGTGGGCGGCTGCCTGGCGCAGAAGGACCAGGGGGAGATCGTCCGCAGGGCGCCCTGGGTGGACGTGGTGTTCGGCACCCACAACATCGGCTCGCTGCCGGTGCTGCTGGAGCGGGCGCGCGTCCAGCAGGAGGCCCAGGTCGAGATCAAGGAATCCCTGGAGACCTTCCCGAGCACGCTGCCGACCAAGCGGGAGTCCGCCTACGCCGCGTGGGTGTCGGTCTCCGTCGGATGCAACAACACCTGCACCTTCTGCATCGTGCCGGCGCTGCGCGGCAAGGAGAAGGACCGCCGTCCCGGCGACATTCTCAACGAGGTGCGGACCCTGGTCGACCAGGGCGTGCTGGAGATCACCCTCCTGGGCCAGAACGTCAACACCTACGGCGTGGAGTTCGGCGACCGGCTCGCCTTCGGCAAGCTCCTGCGGGCCTGCGGCGACATCGACGGGCTGGAGCGGGTCCGCTTCACCAGCCCGCACCCGGCGGCGTTCACCGACGACGTCATCGCGGCCATGGCCGAGACGCCCAACGTGATGCACCAGCTCCACATGCCGCTGCAGTCCGGCTCCGACCGGATCCTCAAGGCGATGCGCCGCTCCTACCGGGCCGAGCGCTATCTGGGCATCATCGAGCGGGTCCGCGCGGCCATGCCCGACGCCGCCATCTCCACCGACATCATCGTGGGCTTCCCCGGCGAGACCGAGGAGGATTTCCAGGGCACGCTCGACGTGGTGCGCGAGTCGCGCTTCGCCAACGCCTTCACCTTCCAATACTCCATCCGGCCCGGCACCCCCGCCGCCACCATGGACGACCAGATCCCCAAGGAGGTCGTCCAGGAGCGTTACGAGCGGCTCGTCGCCCTGCAGACCGAGATCTCCTGGGAGGAGAACAAGAAGCAGGTCGGGCGGACGCTCGAGGTGCTGGTGGCCGAGGGGGAGGGCCGCAAGGACGAGGCGACCCGCCGCCTGTCGGGCCGCGCCCCCGACAACCGCCTGGTCCACTTCGCCCCCGGTGAGGAGACCCCGCGCCCCGGTGACATGGTCGCCGTCGAGGTGACCTACGCGGCCCCCCACCACCTGGTGGCCGACGGCCCGGCGCTGAAGCTCCGCCGCACCCGCGCGGGCGACGCCTGGCAGGCCCGGCAGGCCGCCCCGGCGGCCACCGGTCCCGGGGTCATGCTCGGCATGCCCTCGATCGGCCGCCCCGCCCCGGCGCAGGAGTCCGCGGGCTGCTCCACCTGCCCCTGAGTGAGCCGCCCGGATGAGGCGGCCCCATCCGCGCCCCGCCGTACGGCGCCCGTCGGGCCGTACGGCGGCGCGCTGCTCGCGTGCCCGTACGGCGACATGCTGCCCATCCGGCCGTACGGCGGTGCGGTGCCTGTCCGGCTCCCTCCGGCCGTCCGGCGGTGCGCGGCGCGGTGCCCGTCCGGCCTGCGGCGGCGGGCGGCCGCGGCGGAGGGACTCCGTTAGTCTGGCCGGGTGCTTGCCGCCGTGGCCGTCTGCCCGCATCCTCCGCTGCTGATCCCCGAGCTGGCCGGTGCCGCGGCCCCGGAGCTCGACGAGCTCCGGGCGGCCTGCGCCGCCGCACTGGGCGCCCTGCGGGACTGCGCGCCCGACACGATCGTGGTGGTCGGCGGCGCCGACCAGGCCGGAGACCATGGCGCCGACGCCGCCGGGAGCCTCGCGCCCTGGGGCGCCGACGTCCGGGTCGGCGCCGGTGAGCCCGTCCTGCCGCTCTCCCTGTCGGTCGGCCGCTGGCTGCTGGAGCGGGAGGGGATGGCGGCCTCGCGGTTCCACGCCGTGCCGTTCGACGCCTCCGCGGAGACGTGCGCCGCGCTCGGCGCGCGGCTGGCGGGCGGGCCCGGCCGGGTGGCGATGCTGGTCATGGCCGACGGCTCCGCCCGCCTCACCGAGAAATCCCCCGGATACCTGGATCCCCGCGCGCAGCCGTACAACGCCGCGATCGTCGGGGCGCTGGCCCGGGGCGAGGTCCCGGAGCTGGATCCCGGCGAGGCCGCCGAGCTGTGGGTCGCCGGCCGTGCGGCCCTCCAGGTCCTCGCCGGAGCGGGCGGTTCCCTGAACGGCGAGGTGCTCTACGACGACGCCCCCTACGGGGTGGGCTACTTCGTCGCCCGCTGGGTGGAGTGATCCCCGGCCGGTGACCGGCGCGTTCTCCGCGGAGGGGACGGCCCCGGGTCCGTCCCGTGTCCCGTCCGCACGCCGGTCGTTTGGACAGAAAGTCCAAACTGGACTTATTGTCTTAATCATGAACGATCCGAGGGTGGCGCAGTGGTCACCCGTGTGCGCGGCGATCGCCGCACTGCTCGCCCCGCACGCCGAAGTCGTCCTGCACGACCCGGAGCGGGACGAGATCCTGGCGATCTGGAACCCGATGTCCGGGCGGGAGCCCGGCGACCCCTCGCTGCTCGGCGAGCTCGACCGGCTGACCCCCTCCCCGTCGGGGGTGTACGGGCCCTACGAGAAGCTGCTCGCCGACGGCCGGCGGCTGTCCTCGGTGAGCGCGGTCGTCACCGGCGCCGAGGGGCGCCCCTCGGCGCTGCTGTGCGTCAACGTCGACCGCACCCCGCTGGACCAGGCCGCCGCCCTGCTCACCGCCTTCGCCGCGCCCGTCACCGAACGGCCGGGGGCGCTGTTCGAGCAGGACTGGACCGAACGGGTGGCCGAGACCGTGGGCGCCTTCGTCCGTGACCGCGGGCGTCCGCTGGAGCAGCTCACCAGGGAGGACCGCCTGGCCGTGCTGGCCGAGCTCGACCGGCTCGGCGTGTTCGGCGTGCGGCGGGCCGTTCCGGTGGTGGCCAGGGCGCTGCGGGTGTCCCGTTCGACCGTCTACACCCTGCTGTCCGATCTCAGGAGCACGCCATGACCTTCCTGCCCGACTTCAAGCTGGAGACCCACTTCTCCCGATGGGAGTTCGCCGCCCGCCACCACCTGACCGCCTCGGACGCGGAGACCATGTCGATGGCGGAGCTGCTCGCGCTCGCCGACGGCGAGGACCGCCGGGCCTGGGCGGAGCTGCGGCTCGGCTACACCGAGACGTTCGGCGACCCCGGCCTGCGGGAGGCGATCGCGGCCACCTACACCGGCGTGCGGCCCCAGGACGTCCTGTGCTTCGCCGGCGCGGAGGAGGGCATCTACCTGGCGATGCGGGTCCTGCTCGGCCCCGGCGACCACGCCGTCGTGATCACCCCGAACTACCAGGCGGCCGAGACGGTCCCGCTGTCGCTGTGCGAGGTCACCGGGGTGGCGCTGGACGCCGGACGGGACTTCGCCCTCGACATCGGGGCGGTCGAGGCGGCGCTGCGGCCCAACACCCGGGTGGTCTCGGTGAACTTCCCCAACAACCCGACGGGGAAGCTGATCCCGGAGGCCGACTTCCGGCGCCTGGTGGAGCTGTGCGACGCGCGGGGGATCCGCCTGTTCAGCGACGAGGTCTACCGCGGGCTGGAGCTCGACCCCGCGCGCGTCCTGCCGCAGGCCGCCGACCTGTCCCCCCGGGCGCTGTCGCTCAACGTGGTCTCCAAGGCGTACGGCCTGCCCGGGCTGCGGGTCGGCTGGATCGCCTGCCGCGACCCCGAGCTGCTGAGCAGGCTGGAGCGGGCCAAGCACTACACCTCCATCTGCAACGCGGCGCCGAGCGAGATCCTCGCCCGGATCGCGGTGAAGTCACGGGAGGCGATCCTGGCCCGCAACCGCGGGATCATCGCCGCCAACCTGCCGCTCTTCGACGCCTTCTTCGCCGAGTTCGCCGACCTGTTCGAGTGGGCGCCGCCCGAGGGCGGCTGCGTCTGCTTCCCCCGCTACCTGGGGCCCGGCTCGGTGGACGACTTCTGCGAGAGCCTGGTCGAGGAGGCCGGCGTGCTGCTGCTGCCCTCGGGCCTCTACCGCTCCGAGCTCACCGACGTTCCCGCCGACCGCTTCCGCCTGGGGGTGGGCCGGCACGGGGCTCAGGAGGCGCTCGACGCCTTCGCCGCCTGGCTGCGCGCCCGCCGGTGAGAGATCCCGCGGTCCCGCCGGGGGACGGGGACGCGCATCAGGTCCTGGGCGAGGACGACGTCGCCGTCGAAGGACCCGTGGGCCTCCTCCAGGAAGCGGGGCCCGTCGCCGGCGTCGTAGCGTTCGGAGAAGTGGGTCAGGACCAGGCTGCGGGCGCCGGACTCGGCGGCGATCCGGCCCGCCTGGGCGGCGGTCAGGTGGCCGTACTCCTCGGCCAGCCTGGCCTCGGAGGACAGGAACGTCGACTCGATGATCAGTAGGTCCACGCCCTCGGCGAGGGCGAACGCGCCCTCGCACAGCCGGGTGTCCATGATGAACGCCGCGCTCTGGCCGGGCCGGGGCTCGCTGCAGTCGGCCAGGCGGACGACGGACCCGTCCGGGGCGGTCGCCGTGCCGGTGCGCTGCAGCTCGCCGACCGACGGGCCGCCGATCCCCCGTTCGGCGAGGAGCTCGGGGATCATCCGGCGGCCGTCCGGCTCGTCGAGGCGGTAGCCGTAGGATTCGACGGGATGGGAGAGCGGGCGCGCGGTGAGCGTCACCGGGCCCGCCTCGAAGGCCGCGACCGGCCCGGAGAGCGGACGCTCGGCGATCACCGAGGTGTCGGCGAAGGAGCTGGCGTGGCGCAGGCGGCGCCAGTAGGTCTCACCGCCGGCGGGATAGGCCGCCTGGACCTGGTGGGCGACGCCGTCCCGGGCGATGCGCTGGACGATCCCGGGGACCCCCAGGCAGTGGTCGCCGTGGAAGTGGGTCACGCAGATCCAGGTGATGTCGTGGGAGCCGACGCCCGCGTGGAGCATCTGGCGCTGGGTGCCCTCGCCGGGGTCGAACAGGAAGCCCTGACCGTCCCAGCGCAGGAGATATCCGTTGTGGTTACGGTGGCGGGTGGGCACCGCGCTTGAGGTGCCGAGGACGACGAGTTCGCGAAGGGACACAGTCCACATGGTAGGAACCGTGGCGTTCGGGAGTGTCCCGACACCGCTGGGGGACATGCTCGTCGCCGTCACGGAGACCGGCGTGGCCGGGGTCGGCTGGAGCAGCCGGGAGGGGCTCAGGGCCCGCCTCCTGGAGGGGCTCAAGCTGGTCGAGGTGGACGACCCCGGCCGGACGGCCGCGGCACTCGGCGAGCTGGCCGGATACTACGCGGGCGACCTGCGGGCCTTCAGCGTCCCGGTGGACTGGCGGCTGACCTCGCCGGTGCAGCGCAGGGTGCTCGGCACGCTGTACGAGACGGTGGCCTACGGCCAGGCCGTGACCTACGGCGAGCTCGCCGCGCGGAGCGGGACCGGGGTGCCCGCGCGCGCGATCGGCTCGATCATGGGGGCCAACCCCATCCCCATCATCGTCCCGTGCCACCGGGTCGTCGCCGGGAACGGGCTGGGCGGTTTCAGCGGGGGAGAGGGCGTGGAGTCCAAGCGGTGGCTGCTGACCATGGAGGGCTACCTGCAGCCGACACTCGACTGGGACTGAACCGGTCGGGGCCGGGCGGGACGCGCGGGAGCCGCCCGGGGGCTTCGCCGGGCGGTCCGCGTCAGAAGTCGCATCGCTCAACCGGTGTGCGGAGGCCGGCCGGCCTCACCGGAGCTCCGAGGCGCGCCTGTCTCGCCAGGGGCCTGGGACGTCCCGGTCTCGCCAAGGGACTGTGAGGTGTCGGGCTCGCCAGGGACCCGGGGCGTGACCGTCTCGCCAGGGACCGGGGACGTCCCGGTCCGGCCGTCGATCATGTCCGCCCGCTGCCTGGCCTGATCAGCCGCGGCGTCGATGTACTGGTCGTACTTGCCGCCTGTCTTGTCCTTGGCCATCTGTGCTGCCTTGTCGATGCCCTGGTTGGCGAGCTCTTCGGCCTTGGCGCCGTGCTCGCCGAGCATGCTCCGGAACTTGTCGAAGATCGACATAGGCTGTTCCCCCAATTACCGTGATGCGAACTGATGGGGCAAAAGGACCGGTTTGATGGCTTCTTGATGGGATATGTCCGGTTTTGGGTCCGGGGAAACGGAAACCCGTGTCAAAAGACGTCCCGCGGTCTCGCCGAGCACCGTCTCTCATGCACCCCCGATGAGTTGACACACTTGTCCCGTGCGTCAACTACCAGTCATCGCCGTCATCGGGCCCACGGCGGCCGGGAAGTCCGATCTCGCCGTGGACCTCGCCCTCGAACTGGGGGGCGAGGTCATCAACGCCGACTCCATGCAGCTCTACCGGGGAATGGACATCGGAACGGCGAAGCTGTCCCTGGCCGAGCGCCGTGGGGTCCCGCACCATCTGCTCGACATCTGGGACGTGACCAAGACCGCGAGTGTGGCCGAATACCAGGCGCTGGTCCGGCCGATCATCGACGGGCTGCGGGACAGGGACGTCGTGCCGATCCTGGTGGGCGGTTCCGGACTCTACGTGCGGGCCGCCCTCGACGGCCTGGAGTTCCCCGGCACCGATCCGGAGATCCGCGCCCGGCTGGAGGCGGAGCTGGAGCGCACGGGCCCGGCGCCGCTGTACGAGCGCCTCCGCGAGTGCGACCCCAGGGCCGCCGAGGCGATCCTGCCCGGCAACGGCCGCAGGATCGTCCGCGCGCTGGAGGTCGTCGAGTTCTCCGGACGGCCGTTCTCGGCCACGATGCCGTCCTACGACGCCGTCTACGACAGCGTGCAGCTGGGCGTGGAGGTGCCCAGAGAGGTGCTGGACGCGCGGGTCGCCTCGCGGGTGGAGCGCATGTGGGAGGCCGGGCTGGTGGCGGAGGTCCGGGAGCTCGCCGCGCGGGGGCTCGCCGGGGGCCGTACGGCCAGCCGCGCGCTCGGCTACGCCCAGGTGCTGCGCTTCCTCGACGGGGAGTGGACCGAGCGGCAGGCGATGGAGGAGACGGTCCGGGCGACGCGCAGGTTCGTCCGCCGTCAGGAGTCGTGGTTCCGCCGCGACCCCCGGGTGGTCTGGCTCCCCCAGCAGGCTCCGGACCTCCTCGACCAGGCGCTCGCGCGGGTGCGCCGGTGACCTCGGCGGCGCGGGGGCCGGGGGGCCGCCGGGGCGCCGGGGCCGGGCCCCGCTCGCCGCGGGAGCTGTGACGGGCAGGGCCTAGAGTCGGAATATGCGATTCGCAAAGGGACACGGAACCGAGAACGACTTCGTCATACTTCCCGACCCCGACGGTGAGCTGGAGCTGTCGGCCGCGCTCGTGGCCGCGGTGTGCGACCGGCGCGCCGGGATCGGCGCCGACGGCGTGCTGCACGTGATGCCGACGAAGCTCAGCCCCGAGGTGGCCGACCAGGCGGATGCGGCCGAGTGGTTCATGGACTACCGCAACGCCGACGGCGGCATCCCCGAGATGTGCGGCAACGGCGTGCGGGTCTTCGCCCGCTACCTGGTCGAGGCGGGGCTGGCGGGGCCGGGTGAGTTCGGGGTGGCGACCCGGGCGGGGGTCAAGCGCGTACGGTTGGCGGAGACCGGCGACGTGACCGTCGACATGGGGCTGCCCCGGCTGCTGGGCGGCAGCCGCACGTCCGTGGCGGGCCGGGAGTACGAGGGCCTCCACGTCGACATGGGCAACCCCCACCTGGCCTGCGTCATCGGCGACCCGGTGGCCCAGCTCGACCTGAGCCACCAGCCCGCGTTCGACCCGGAGGTCTTCCCGGCCGGGGTGAACATCGAGCTGCTCAACCCGGTGGGGCCGCGCCGGGTCGTGGTGCGGGTCTTCGAGCGGGGCTCGGGCGAGACGCGCTCCTGCGGCACCGGCGCGGTCGCCTCGGCCGTGGCCGCCGCGCAGCTGTCCGGAGAGACCACCGGCACCTGGGCGGTCGAGGTCCTGGGCGGCACCGTGACGGTCACCCTCGACGAGCACACCAGCTACCTGTCCGGTCCCGCCACTCTGGTCGCTTCGGGCGAACTCACCCTGTGAGGGCACACCCGTGAGCCGAGTCGTTTGGGGCATGCTCGCCGACCTGGCAGACTGACGTCCCATGGACGTGGACATCTGGGCCTGGGTCGGCGACACCCAGCGGCAACTGCACGAAGCCGGGCACACCGGTCTGGCCATGGCGATCGGCGACGTGCCCGCGCAGGCGCTGGAGGGCCGATACTCGCAGCTCGACGTGCTCGCGCCGGCCATCGCGCAGCAGGCGGAGAACCTGGAGCTGCCCTGGCTTGAGTTCTACGCCCGTTACTGGCACCTCATCGGCCGCGTCGGCGACCGGGCCCAGGGCGCGGTCGCGATGGCCGACGCGGAGACGCTCGTCGAGTTCGCCGGACGCGAAGACGTCCGTGAGTGCCCGGCCGCCCCCGGCGCCGTCATCGCACTGGCCGTCGCGCAGGCCAACACCGACGGCCCCGGCTACGCGGCCGAGCGGCTGGCGGCCCTGGCCGCCGCCGAGGTCGGCCCTGAATCGCTGGCCTTCTCCGCCATCGCCGAGCAGTACGTCGCGGCCCTGATGGACGCCGGCCGCGGCGCGGAGGCGGTCATCCACGCCGAGTCCGCCGTGGCGAGGCTGGGCGACGCCGGCCGCGAGGCGAGCTGGGAGCTGGGCGCGGCCTCGGTCCGCGCGCTCCTGGCCGCCGGCCGCGCGCAGGACGCGCTCACCGCGCTCGACGCCGCGACGGGGTTCAAGCCCGACGACCCGGTGGCCAAGCCGCACCGTGAGGGCGTGCTGCGCGCGCTCGTGCTCGCCACCCTGGGCCAGGTGCAGGAGTCCGTCGACGCCCTGCCCGACCTCGACGTGGTCGGCGAGCACCCGCGCGACTGGGTCGAGTGGACGCACGCCATCCGCGAGCTCGCCGGGTCCGGCCGGATCACCAACAGCTGGCAGCTCGGCCGGGTGCTCAAGCAGTGGATCGACTACTTCGCCATGATGGGCGGCTACCGCGCGCGGGTCGACCTCGCGCTCGTCGCCGGTGACCTGGCCATCGCCCGGCAGGGTGTGTGGCAGGCCCGCCTGCTGGCCGAGGTCGCCGAGTCCGCCGCCGGTGAGCTCAAGGCCCCCGGCGACGTCGCCGAGCGGATCGCCGCGCTGCGCGCCGCCGCCGACGGGACCACCCCGAAGGAGGCCCCCGGTCCGCAGGCCGAGCTGGTCGGCTACTTCGACGCCGCCGACGGCTTCAACGCCGACCCCGAAGACTGGGTGGGCTGGCTGGCCCCGCTGTCCGGGCAGGACCTGGCGGCCACCCGCCGGCACACCACCACGATGGGCTTCCTCGGCTACCCCGCCAAGGGCGCCGACGTCTACTGGACCATGCTGGTCGAGTCCGGCGGCATCGAGACCGCCGACCCGCAGGACGTCTCCTACCTCACCGGTCTGCTGATCGAGGCCCGCCAGGACGAGCGCCTGGAGCAGATGGCCGAGCGGCTCCCCGACGCCCAGCGCCATCTGGCCCTGGGCCGCCTGCACCGCGCCCGGGAGCGCTGGGAGCAGGCCGCGGCCGAGGGGGAGGCGGCGGTCGCCGCCGGCGCGGGCGCCGAGGCGAGCCGGCTGTGGTCGATGGCGGTGCAGCAGACCGGCGACAACGCCAAGGGTGCCAAGATCCTGCGTGACCTCCTCGACGCCGGGGAGGTCGAGCAGGAGGACATCTGGCGGATGATCACCATGGCGACGGCCGCCGAGGACTGGGAGACCGTCCGCGCGGGCGCCGCCGCGGTCGGCATGCCGCTGCAGTCGACCGAGGGACCGATCGAGGAGGAGATGGGCCTGGTGCGCGTCATCCTGCCCGCCCCCGACGGCAGCCAGCGCGCGGTCATCAGCGTGCGCACCGGTCCGGCGACCGCCCGCCTGGCCATTCCGCAGCCCCCCGGCATGGACTACAACGCCGGCGACCTGGTGGTCTTCGACCCGCAGCTGCTGGAGCCGATCCCGGAGAAGCCCGAGGACCAGGAGGGTTTCATCCCGCCGTTCGCCGCGGTCAGCATGCTCCGTCCGGGCGGTTACACGAGCTGGTTCTTCGACGGCGCGGCCCCCAGCGAGGCCGACTGGACCGAGTTCAACGACGTCATGGCCGAGCGTGGCTGGCCGATGTGGGTTTACAGCGACGAGAACTACACCGTGACCCACCCGACCTCGGGTGAGCGGCTGCCCGGCGTGTTCGGCTGGGTCGCGGTCCCGCCGGACGTCACGCCGGTCGAGGTGGACGCGCTGCTCGACGACGCCACCGAGCGCTGGGTGCACCCGCTGGCCTGGCTCGACCTGGCCAAGGCCGTCGACGTCGAGGTGGAGCGGCACGAGCGCATCACCAAGGAGTACGGCCTGTAGGCGGGCTCTCCGGCGGCCCTGCGCGCCGCCGGGGCCGCGCGCCGGCCCGACCGCCGCGCGGGGCCCCGGCTCCCGGCCGCCGGCTCCGGACTCACCGCACCGCCCGTGAGGCGACCCCCTCACGGGCGGTGCGCTCCCCGCCTCTAGAATCTCATTCTGTGCGTTCCGCGCCCGGGGCTCCGCAGGTGAGTCCGGTGCGTGGACGCGGCGAGTCCGGTGCGCAAGAGGAGGATCTGGATGCTGGACCGATTCCGGCTGGACGGCAAGGTCGCGATCGTCACCGGAGCCTCCTCGGGGCTCGGCGTCGCGTTCGCGCGGGGCCTGGCCGAGGCGGGCGCGGACATCGTGATCGGCGCCCGCCGCAAGGACCGCCTTGAGGAGACCCGGCGCCTGGTCGAGGAGACCGGCAGGCGGTGTGTGGCCGTGGCGACCGACGTGACCAGCCCCGAAGACTGCCAGGCGCTGGTCGAGGCGGCGGTCACCGAGCTGGGCGCGGTGGACATTCTGATCAACAACGCCGGTGTCGGTACGGCGGTGCCCGCGCTCAAGGAGACGCCCGAGCAGTTCCGGCAGGTCGTGGAGATCAACCTGCACGGCACCTACTGGATGGCGCAGGCCTGTGCCCGGGTCATGAAGCCGGGCTCCTCGATCGTCAACATCGGCAGCGTCCTGGGGGAGACCACGGCCGGACTGCCGCAGGCCGCCTACAGCGCCTCCAAGGCCGCGGTCGTCGGGCTCACCCGCGATCTGGCCCAGCAGTGGACCGGCCGGCGCGGCATCCGGGTCAACTGCGTCGAGCCCGGCTTCTTCGCCTCGGAGATGACCGAGCAGTACGCCGAGGGATACATGGCGTGGCAGCTCGAACACCGCGTCCTGATGAAGCGTCCCGGTGACCCGGCCGAGCTCGTCGCGGCGGCGGTCTTCCTCGCCTCCGACGCCGGCTCCTACGTGACCGGGGCGGTGATCCCGGTGGACGGCGGCATCCTCGTCACCTGAGCCTCCCGGGCACCGAAGGTAATCGTATTCTCCCGGTTAAGTGTCCGGTTCCGTGGAGCACGCGGATCCGTTACGCACGTGTGCAAGAGTTCCCGTCATATGACGGAAGCGGATGGAGGCATCTTGCTGAAGATCGACCGGCTCGGCGCGATCGTTCGCGACGAGCGCCCCTGGGGTGGGTTCGAGCGTTACACGCTCAACGAGACGTCCACCGTGAAGATCATTGACGTGGCGCCCGGGCAGCGGCTCAGCCTGCAGCGGCACGAGCACCGGGACGAGCTGTGGGTGGCCCTCGACCCCGGCGCGGTGTTCGAGATCGACGGTGAGCGGATCGAGCCCTCGGTCGGCGACCGCGTGCTCATCCGGGCGGGCCAGACCCACCGCCTCAGCTCCGCCGGCCAGGCCACCAGGATCCTGGAGATCGCCTTCGGCCACTTCGACGAGGACGACATCGAGCGTCTCGAAGACTCCTACGGGCGGATCTGAGGAGCCCCGGGCGGCGGCTCACGCGATCCGCTCGATATATGGGGTAATTTGCCACTTCATGGGTAGTCAATGCGCGTGAGAGGTGGCAGAGTGCGGTCGGCGCTGGGACGAGGTGCGGTCGCCGCGGCGACCGCGTTCACATTGGCGGGCTGCGGCCTCGTGGGGCAGGGGGCCGACGGCCGGCTCGCCGACCAGGGGACCTCCGCCGCCTCGGCGCTCAAGAGCCTGGAGAAGTTGCAGGTCAAGGGCCGTGCCCCGATGACCGGGTTCGACCGGGAGAAGTTCGGTCCCGCCTGGTCGGATGTCGACCACAACGGCTGTGACACCCGTAACGACATCCTCAAGCGCGACCTCAAGGATGAGACGTTCAGACCGGGCACCCATGACTGCATCGTGCTGAGCGGGGTCCTCGACGACCCCTACAGCGGCAAGACCATCAAGTTCGAGCGCGGCCAGAAGACCAGCATGGCGGTGCAGATCGACCACGTGGTCGCCCTCGCCGACGCGTGGCAGAAGGGCGCCCAGCAGTGGCCGGCGAGCAAGCGCAAGGAGCTCGCCAACGACCCGCTCAACCTGCTGGCCGCCGACGGCCCGCTGAACGGCCAGAAGGGCGCCGGTGACGCGGCGACCTGGCTGCCGCCGCGCCGCGCCTACCGGTGCACCTATGTCTCGCGCCAGATCGATGTGAAGGTCAAGTACGACCTGTGGGTGACGTCCGCGGAGAAGGACGCCATGAAGGCCGTGCTGAACTCCTGCTGATCACTCCCGGTGGTCGCGCTTGAGCCTGATGATCTCACCGGTCGTGGCCGACACGTGGACGTCGTACTCCCAGTCGTTCCTGCGCAGCTCGACCTTCCAGACGGCCTGGCCGTACTCCCACTCGCGCTCGACCTTGGTCACGCGCCCGCCGAGGACGCGCTTGCGGGCGATCTCGGCGGCCTTGTAGTACGAGATGTCCGTCACGGCGGCCGGCGCGGCGGCGGACGCGGTGGTGGAGGACACGGTGGCGGCGGACACGGCGATGGAGGAGGCGGCCCGGCCCGCGGCGAGGGCGGTGCCGCCCCCGCCGGCCAGGAGGGCTGCGGTTCCGATGGTCGCGATGGCGATCGCGGTGATCTGTTTCATGGATCTAGATCTGCCGCGATCAAGATAGGGCCGTGCTAAGCCTCCGCTAAAAAGAGCGTCACGTCTGCGCCGGCGCGGCGCACCGCCCCGCGCCGGCCCCAGCCGCAGGCCGGTCGGCGGACGCGGCCCCTGGCTTTCGGCCGGGTCGTCAGCGGACGCGGCCCCTGGGCTTCAGCTGGGTCGTCGGCAGGGCGGGGGCCGGCAGCGGGGCGCCGTCGAACCCCCGGACGGCGCCGAAGACCCCGTCCTCCGCACCCTCCGCCCACTCCTGCCGGAAGGCGACGATCTCGTCGTGGCTGCGGCCGATGAAGTTCCACCACATCACGATCTCCTCGTCGAACGGCTCGCCGCCCAGCAGCAGGAGGCGGCCCTGCCCGCGCAGCCGCAGCTCCGGCCGGCCGGAGCCGAGGTACAGCAGCGCCCCGCGCTCCAGCCGCGAGCCGGCCGCCTCGACGTCGCCGGACAGCAGGAGAGCCGCGTGCTCGAAGCCGGGCTCCAGGGGCAGGTCGGCGCCGCCGGACAGTGTGATCTCCGCGCCGACCAGCGGCGTGTAGGCGCGGGCCGGGGAGACGGCGCCGCCCAGCGATCCCATGATCACGGTGATCCGCGCGTCACCCTCCTCCAGGACCGGCAGGTCGGCGTGGTGCTCGAAGTGCGGGGCCGTGTGCCGGTCGCCGTCGGGCAGGGCCACCCAGAGCTGCACGCCGTGCAGCAGCGCCTCGGCCGACTCCTCCGAGTGGGAGATGCCGCGCCCCGCCGTCATCAGGTTGAGCTGGCCCGGCCGCACCTCCTGCAGGCTGCCGAGGCTGTCGCGGTGCAGCACCTCACCCGAGAGCAGCCAGGTGACCGTCTGCAGCCCGGTGTGCGGGTGCGGCGGCACGCGCATGGCCGCGACCTCGGGACCGTAGTCGTCGAGAAAGCACCACGCGCCGACCATCCGCCGCCCCCGGCTGGGCAGCGTGCGGGTGACCGTCATCGCGCGTGGCCCGCCCAGCGCCACCGCGTGGCCGGTCAGCCGCTCGACGACCGGTCCGGCCGCGGCGGTCGCGGCGCACCGGGTCTCCCTCGGGACTGTTTCCAGGTTGCTCATCCCCTGACTGTACGGCTCGCGGGAGCGTCAGCCGGCCGCCGAGACCGCCCGCCCCGGCCCGGCCGGCTCACCCGGTCTTGCCCACCGGCTCCGGGCAGGCGGAGGCCGTGTCCGCCGCCAGCTCGGGCGCGTCGGGCGGGGAGTCGGCCACGGTGACCGAGAGCTGGGCGGTCGAGGCGACCAGGCTGCCCACCGGGGACTTGGCCGTCTTCTCGTCGACCACCACGCCCCGCTCGCCCAGGAGCTCGTAGGTGTCCGGGTCGAAGATCAGGTCCTCCCGCACGCCCGCGGAGACCCGGCCCACGCCGATGCCCCGGCGGCCCGCCGCGTCCTCGGCGTCCCGTACGACGTCGACCCCGGGGATCGTCCCCACGGCCTGGAACAGCGCCGCCCGCTGCGCCGGGGGCAGGTAGTTCTCCCGCAGCATGTCGCCGGCGGCGGTCCACGCGGCCCCGTCCTTGGAGCTGCCGCCGCGCTCGCCCGTGTAGAGGTGGGCGCGCATCCCCTCGGCGTCGGCCGGCAGCTTCTTCAGGCTGGCGTAGTCGGTGCGCAGGTGGTCGGGGGCCTTCCCGCAGATCGGCAGCCGGCGCCACTCGGTGCCGCTGTCGCGGTGGGCCTCCGGCGGGACGGGCCAGCCGGGATAGGCGCGCGGCTCCAGATGTTCGATCCTCAGCGCGCCGTCCTTCTCCCCGTTGGCGGACTGCCAGATGGCCCGCTTGGTCCGGTAGAGATACCGCCACTCGGCCTGCGTGTTGCCGTCGGCGTCGGTGCCCATGCCTCCGAACGCGCCGTACATCGTCTGCGACTCGACCTTGACGAACTGGTCGTCACGCGGGTCGAGGTCGCTGCGCGCGGCCGCCCGCGCGGCCCTGCCGAGCACCTCGGTCGCCGACATGGGGGCGATCTTGGGCATCGCCACCACCACTTCGGCGCCGCCTGTCCGCGGCTCCGGCGCCCGCACCGTGACCGTCACGGCCACGGTGGCCGCCACCGCGAGCGCTCCGGCCAGTGCCACCGCGTAGGGCCTGCGCCACAGCGGCCCGCGGCCCGCGGTGGCCGTGGTGGCCGCGGCCAGCCTCCGCCGGGCCGCGTTCTTCGCCTCCTGGCCGTACGGCGGCGCGTCCGGGCGGATGCCGGCCATCATCTCGATCTCGTCGTTGTTCATGCGTGCGACTCCAGTGAGCGGCGGATCTTGGTCCGGGTGCGGGAGAGCCGGGACCGCACGGTCCCGATCGGGATGCCGAGCGCCTGGGCGGCCTCCTCGTAGGTCAGTTCGGCCCAGGCCACCAGCAGGAGCAGGTCCCGCTCGGCGGAGCTGAGCCCGGCCAGCGCGGCGGCCAGTGCGGGCCGGAGCCGGTCGGCGGTGACCCGCTCGGCGCTGCGCTCCTCGAACTCGGCCGCCGGTTCCGGGGCCTGCCGGGCCAGTGCCTTGAGCCTGCGGACCTCGGCCCTGCGGTGGCCGGAGATCAGGTTCGAGGCGATGCCGTACAGCCAGGGTCTGGCGTCGGTCCTGCGCAGGTCGTAGCGGGCCCGTTTGCGGAACGCGACCAGGAACGTCTCGGCCGTCACGTCGTCGGCCGTGGTGACGTCCTCCAGCCGCCGCGCCGCATACCGATGGATCTCGTCGGCGTGCCGGTCGAAGAGCCCGGCGAACCTGTCGGGATCCGCCAGAGACTCCTTGATCAGCGCCGCGTCATCGGAGGGCGGAGGCAGCGTGGGCACTCCGGCCTGTTGGGGGAGCGCCAGCGTCACCACCCGTTTCGTCCAGTCATCAGGAGAGTTCCTTCCGGGGCGCGTCCGCGCCCTCATCCCTACTCCGCCGCTCGGCGTCCCCCGGTTCCCGCCCGGCGGGGGCCTGCCGGACGCCGCCGGGCGGCACTAGGATCCGCCTTCGGTGAACCGGGAGCAAAGGGAGAGGCGATGAGCGCGCAGAAGGCGCAGAAGACCGGCGGCCGGCGGCTGCTGTTGAAGGGGTTCCTGCTGGCGGTCGCCGTGGTGGTGGTCTCCGGCTTCGTCCTCAGCGGGTGCTCCCGGGTGAGCACCCAGCCCGACGAGATGGTCCTGCACTACGCGGGCGGCACCTTCGAGGCCATCAAGTTCGAGAAATGCATCAACCCCTCCAGCGGCGCCACGCTGCTCGGCCCCGGCGACACGGGCTACTCCTACCCGTTCGGCCAGCGGACCTTCGACTTCACCGGGGCCGAGGACGCCGAGTCCAAGCCGCTGTCGGTGGTCTCCAAGGACAACGTCGAGATGACCGTGTCCGGGGTGGCGACGTTCACGCTGAACACCGAGTGCAAGACGCTGCAGCGCTTCCACGAGAAGATCGGGCTGAAGTACCGCGCCTACTACGAGGACGGCGAGTCGGAGGGGTGGCGGCGGATGCTCAACATCTACCTGCGGGTGCCGCTGGACCGGGCGCTGGACGCCGCGTCCCAGGAGTTCGAGTGGCGGGGGCTGTTCAACGACCCCAAGGTGAAGCAGGCATGGGAGGCGCGGGTCGGGGTGCTGGCCCGGGAGTTCATCAAGGAGACGGCCGGGGCCGACTACTTCTGCAACCAGAACTACTCCGGCGGCGGTGACTGCGGCGACATCTCCCTGACGATCCAGAAGCCCGAGCCGCCGGAGGCCCTGGTGAGCGCGCTCGCCTCCGAGCAGGCCGCCAAGGCGGAGAACATCGCCCAGGCCCAGCGCAACGCCAAGGTCCGCACCGAGCTCGAATCCATCAAGGACCTTGTCAAGGTCCTCGGCCCGCAGGGCGCCGTGCTCTGGCAGGCCATCCAGAAGGGGCAGGTGTCGGTGGTCCCGGTCCCGCAGGGCAGCAACCTCAACATCACCCCGCAGAACCGCTAGCGACCCCGCGCGGCCGGCGGGACGTACGGCCCGCGCCGCCGCTCGGCGGGCGGCCGGTCCGGGGCCGCGCGCTCCGGCCGCCTCGCGGGTGGGGGCCGTGTGCTCCGGCCGCCCCCTCCGGCCGGGCCGGGTGTCAGCGCGTCTACCGGGGGCCGAGCGTCAGCACGCCGCGTTCGAACGCCACCGCCACGGCGGCCGCGCGGTCGTTCACGCCGAGCTTGGCGTAGATGTGCAGCAGGTGGGTCTTGACCGTCGCCTCGCTGATGAACAGGCGGCGGGCGGCCTCCCGGTTGGTGGCCCCCCGGGCGATCAGGCCGAGGACCTCCAGCTCGCGCGGGCTCAGCGGCTCCACGGGGGTCCGCATCCGGCCGAGGAGGCGGGTCGCCACCGACGGGGAGAGCACGGCCTCGCCGCGGGCCGCCGACTGGACCGCCCGGATCAGATCCTCCTGCGGCGCGTCTTTGAGCAGGTAGCCGGTGGCTCCCGCCTCGACGGCGGGCAGGACGTCGCTGTCGGTGTCGTAGGTGGTGAGCACGAGGACGCCCGCCGTGACGCCGCGCTCGGCCAGCCGCCTGATCGCCGTCACACCGTCCATCCGGGGCATCCGCAGATCCATCAGGATCACGTCGGGGCGCAGCTCCTCGGCGAGGGCGACCGCCTCGGCCCCGTCGCCGGCCTCGCCGACCACCTCGAACCGCGGATCGCGGCTGAACATGCCGCGCAGGCCGTCGCGGACGACGGGATGGTCGTCGGCGACCAGCAGCCGGATGGGAGGGTCACCCATCGCGGGCCTCCAGCGAGATCGCCGGCAGGCTCGCGGAGACGGCGGTGCCCTGACCGGGCTCCGACTCGATCTCCAGCGTCCCGGCGAGCCTGCTCACCCGCTGCCGCATGGCGGCCAGCCCGAAGCCGCCGCCCGCGCCTGCGGGGCCGGGCCGGAACCCGACGCCGTCGTCACGGACGTCCAACGTGATCACCTCGCCCATGTAGGAGAGCGTAAGCCCGACCCGGGAGGCGTGCGCGTGGCCGGCGACGTTGGCCAGCGCCTCCTGCGCCGCGCGCAGCAGGGTCACCTCGACCTCGGGGTGCAGGGGCCGTGCCGTACCGGTCGTGGCGACCTCGACGGCCACCCCGCTGATGTGCGACCAGCGACGTGCCACGTCCGCAAGCGCGTCGGGGAGGCGGGCCGTCTCCAGGACCTGCGGGCCCACGGCGTGCACGGTACGGCGGGCCTCGGTGAGACTCTCCCGGGCCAGCCGGACGGCGTTGTCCAGATGACGCTCCTGTTCGGCGGGGCACTGCCCGGCCTGCCTGGCCGCCTGGACCTGGGTGATGATCCCGGCCAGCCCCTGGGCGATCGTGTCGTGGATCTCCCGTGCCACCCGCTGGCGCTCGTCCAGCACTCCGGCCTCCCGGGCCTGGACCAGCAACTGCGCGTGCAGCCCGGTGTTCTCCCGCATCGTCGCCTCCAGCCGGCTGTTGGCCTCGGCCAGCTCCGCGATCATCTCCTTGCGCTGCGCGCTCTGCTCGGCCGTCACCTCTCCCACCAAGCTGAACAGCGCGACCATCCCCACGATGGCCCCGACGAACAGCAGGTGGAACAGGGCCGCGGACAGGGTGGCGGGCGGCCCTCCGTAGACGGCGGTCACCGTGATCGCGGCGGTGCCGGTGACCCCCGCCAGCCTCCAGCTCCCCGGCAGGAACCGCCAGGAGTGCAGGTAGCCGGTGAAGCCGAAGAACGGGATGAACCAGAAGCTCCTGGAGACCAGCACCGCGATGAGGACCAGCAGCCCCGCGCAGTAGATCCCCATCAGGAACGGGCGCGCCTGCCGGCCGGGACGCAGGGTCACCATCCACAGGATCCAGGCGCCGGCCAGCAGGGCGATGGCCGGCGTGCCCAGCCGGTCGGCCCCGGAGCGGCCGTCGGTGAGCCACGCCAGCGCCGTGGAGATCGCCAGCAGCGCGTAGGGAGCGGCGTCGGTGAGCCGTGCCAGGCGCCGTTCCCAGAGGTCGAGCCGCATGTTCCGCCTACTCCCAGCGGAAGAGCCTGGCCGCGACCGCGCCGACGGCCAGGGCGTATCCCGCCATCACGCAGATGAGCAGGGGCTGCGCCGCGGCCCCGGCCCAGGCGTCGTGGACGGCCTGGCGGAAGGCTCCGAGCGGGGTGAACTCCCCGATGTGGGCCAGCACGGCGGGCATCATCTCCTTAGGCTGCATCAGCCCGCCCAGAAAGGCCAGCGGGAAGTACAGCAGCACGCCGACGCCGTTGGCGACGCGGCCGCTCGGCGCCAGCGCGGCGATCACCAGGCCGATGGAGAAGACCGACGCGACGCCCAGGACGAAGGTCAGCAGGAACTGCGCGGGCCGGGCGGGCGCGGTGGCGCCGAGGAAGGCCAGCGCCATCCCCATGAGCAGCGCGGCGGCGACGGCCGCGAACGCCGTCTGGAGGACCAGCTGCACGGTCAGCATCGTCACCGGCCGGACCGGGGTGGTCGACAGCCGCCGCAGGATCCCTCTCTCACGGTAGGTGGCCAGGGTCGTCGGCACCATGTACAGGCCCACCAGCCCGATGGCGATCGTCAACGTCATCGTGGGGAGCACGGTGTCGCCGGGCGAGCTGGTGGAACTGAAGACCAGCAGGATGAAGAGCGGGACGATGAGAGTGAAGATCGAGCCTGGGTCGCGGAGCAGCAGCTTGGTCTCCACCAGGGCGAGCTTGGGAAAGCCGGTCATCATGATCTCCTCAGGCTTCGAAGGGGCGGCCGGTCAGCGCGATGAACGCGTCGTCGAGCGTGCGCTGGTCCATGCGCAGGTCCGCCACCAGGACATGGTCACGGGCCAGCGCGGCGGTCACCGTGCCGGCGAAGTCACCGGTGCCGGAGACGACGACCTGCCCGCCGGACCGGGTCACCGACACGACCCCCGGCAGGTCCGCCAGCAGGCCGGTGTCGAACTCGGCCATCGGCCGGAACCGCATCTCGTGCTCGGTGTCGACCCGGGCGATCAGGCCGGCCGGGGTGTCGACGGCGACGATCCGCCCGCGGTCGAAGACCGCCACCCGGTCGCAGAGCTCCTCCACCTCGTCCATGAAGTGGCTGACCAGGACCACCGTCACCCCGGTGGCGCGGATCTCCTGGATCAGCTTCCAGGTGGTGCGCCGGGCCTGCGGGTCCAGGCCGGTGGTGAGCTCGTCGAGGAAGGCCACGCGGGGGTTGCCGACCAGGGCCAGCGCGATGAAGAGCCGCTGCTGCTGGCCGCCCGACAGTTTCCCGAACCTCGCGCCGCGCTTGTCGGCCAGCCCCCACCGCTCCAGCAGCGTCCGCCAGTCGAGCGGATCACGGTAGAAGGAGGCGTACAGCTCCAGCGCCTCCCACACCTTGATGTTCTCGGGCAGCTGGGTCTGCTGGAGCTGCACGCCGATCTGCCGGTGCAGCCGGTCGCCGTCCCCGACCGGGTCCAGCCCCAGCACCCGGATCGACCCCCCGTCCGGCCGCCTCAGCCCCTCCACGCACTCCACCGCGGTGGTCTTGCCCGCCCCGTTGGGCCCGAGGATGCCGAAGATCTCGCCCTCTTCCACCGAGAAGGACACCCCCGACAGGGCCGTGTGCTTCCCATAGCGTTTGACCAGGTCGTTCACCTCGATGATTGCCATGGGCCAATCGTGGTCCCCGAGGGTGCCCGCGCGGATCGCCCGGCCGGCCATGACCGGAGCCGTACGCGGTCGATGCCCCGCATCCACCGATCGGTGGATGCGGGGCATCGGATCCGGCCGTCCTCTCCCGCCCGGGTCCCGCGGCCCGCTCCCGCCGGGCGGGCCCGGTCCGCCGGGCCGAGGACCTCAGAAGCTCAGCTCGGAGCCGAAGTCATGCGCGATCTTCCGCATGTCCCTGGCGAGGTCCTCCCGGTCGAGCGCGTCGATCCGTTCGGCCGGACCCGACACCGACATCGCGGCGACCATCCGCGAGCCGTCGTGCACCCCCACGGCCAGGCAGTGCACGCCGAACTCCTCCTCGCCCAGGTCCATCGCGTATCCCTGCTCCCGCACGCGCCCCAGCTCGGCGAGCATGCCGGGCAGGTCGGTGATCGTGCCGGCGGTCCGCCGGGGCATGCCGGTCCGCTCGACGAGCGCGGCCACCTCGGTGTCCGGGCGCCCGGCCATCAGGACCTTCCCCACCGCGGTGCTGTGCGGCAGCACCCGCCTGCCGACCTCGGCGAACATCCGCAGCCGCCGCGGTGAGGGAACCTGGGCGACGTAGACGACGAAGTCGCCCTCCAGCACCGCCAGGTTGGCCGTCTCACCGGACAGCTCGACCATCTTCGTCAGGTACGGCTGCGCCCGGACACCGACCATCCGCTCGGCGACCCCGCTGAGCCGTACCAGGGCGCCGCCCAGCGCGTAACGGCGGTCCGACTCCTGGCGCACGTACCCCCGGTCGAGCAGCGTGCGCAGCAGCCGGTGGATCGTCCCGTACGGCAGGCCGGTGCCGGCCGCGATCTCCGACAGCCCGGCCTGCCCGCCCCGCTCCGCGAGGGCCTCCAGCACGTCCAGCGCCCGGTCGACCGACTGCACCCCACTCATGCGACCTCCTCGCCCGGCGGCGGGGAGTCCGCGTCCGCGGACGCCCCGTGCCCTCTGATCCGCTCGCTGCGCGCTCTGATCCGCCGGCTCATGGCACCGCCGGCAGGCCGCGCAGGGAGGCGTCCAGGACCTGGGCGACGTGCGCGACGGGGATCGCCGCCGCTCCCCGGCGGCGGATCGCCGAGGTGATCTGCATGGTGCACCCGGGGTTGGCCGAGACCAGCAGGTCGGCGCCGGTGGCCAGCACCCGCTCCGCCTTGCGGTCTCCGAGCTCCCGGGCGGCCTCGGGCTGGAGGAGGTTGTAGGTTCCCGCGGAACCGCAGCAGATGGCTGACTCGGCGATCTCTCTCAACTCCAGATCGGGGATGGCGGTGAGCAGTTGACGGGGTTGGGATCGTATCCCCTGCGCGTGGGCCAGGTGACAGGCGTCGTGGTAGGCCACCGTGAGCGGCAGGGGGTGCCGCCGCGCCGCGGGGCCCAGCTCGGCGAGGTATTCCGTCAGGTCGACGGTCCGGATCGCCCGGGCCCGGTCCGCCCACCCGCCTTCCAGGATCTCGGCGTACTCCTTCATGGTCGACCCGCAGCCCGCCGCGTTGACCACGACCGTGTCCACGCCCGCCCGCTCGAAGGTGGCGATCGTCCGCCTGGCGAACCGCTCCGCCTGCCCCTGCTGTCCGGAGTGCAGCGACAGCGCCCCGCAGCAGCCCTGTGAGCGAGGGATGACCACCTCGCATCCCTCCAGCGCGAGCACCCGGGCCGTGGCCGCGTTGACCTGGGGGAAGAACTCGCCCTGCACGCATCCGGTGAGCATCCCGACCGTGGCCCTGCGCCTGCCCCTCGCCTCGACCCTGCGGGGCAGCCGCACCCTCGCCGGGACCGGGGGAGCGAGGTCGGCCATCGCCGCCAGGGACGGGTTGATCCGCTCCAGCCTCGGGGCGATCCTGCGGCGCAGCCCCGCGCTGAGCCGCAGCGGCAGCCGCATCGCCCGCAGCCGCCGGGGATAGGGGAAGAGCTGGAAGACCAGGGCGCGCAGCGCCCGGTCGTCCGGCCGCCGGACGTGCGTCCGCTCCACCTCGGCCCGGGTCTGCTCGATCAGCCGGTCGTATCTGACCCCCGAGGGGCAGGCCGTCACGCACGCCATGCACCCCAGGCAGGCGTCGAAGTGCCCGGCCATCTCCGGCGTCAGCGGCGTGCCCTCGACATGCTGCTTCATCAGGTGGATCCGGCCGCGCGGGGAGTCCATCTCCTCGCCCCACAGGACGTATGTCGGGCATGTGGGCAGGCAGAACCCGCAGTGCACGCAGTCGTTGATCAGCTCGGGGTCCATGTCAGATCCCTCCCACCGACCGGCCGGGAGACATCCTCCGGCCGGGGTCGAACCGTTCCTTGACCCGCCGCATGAGCGGCAGCGCGCTCACCGGGCCCCAGCGGTCCACCCGGCGCGCGAGCCCGTGCGGTGCGGCGAGCACGGTCAGCCCGCCGCCGAGGGGGCCGAGGCCGTCGCGTACGGACGACACGAACCCCGCGAACGCCGAGCCCTCGACGTCCGGAGGCAGGGCGATCTGGAGGATCCCCGACGCCACCGATCCGCGCACCCGCGCGGGCGGCCCGTGCGCCGCGACCGTCCGCAGCGCGTCGCCCACGCGGGCGGGCCGGACCCGCAGTTCCAGCAGCGGCTCGTCGCCGGGCAGCGTCCCCCACCAGCCGGGCGGGCGGTCGGCGACCCGTGCGGCGCCGTACTCACCCATCAGGGCCCGTACGGCCTGCGCCCGGTCCCCGGCCGCGCTCCCCTCGACCAGGGCGGCCACGGTGGGCGCGTCCCGGAGGTCGGGCCAGTCCAGCTCGATCGCGCTCGGCTCGGCCTGGGAGGCCGCGAGTTCGAGGGCGAGCGCGTCCACGCCGGGGAGGGGGCCGGGCCGGCCGTCGCCGTCCCGGAGGTCGGGAGCGGGCATCCGGACGGTGATCCAGCGGCGGTCGCCGGGGATCGGGTGGAGGCGGAAGGCGGCCTCGGTGATGACGCCGAGCGTGCCGTAGGAGCCGGTGAACAGCTTGCCCAGGTCGTAGCCGGCGACGTTCTTGACGACCCTGCCGCCGGATCTGGCGACCGTGCCGTCCGCCAGCACGACCGTGACGCCGATCAGCAGATCGCGGGCCGTGCCGTAGCGGAACCTGCGGGGGCCGGCGGTGGCGGTGGCGAGCACGCCGCCGACCGTGGCGCCGGCGAGCGGAACGTCGAGGGAGAGCTCCTGCCCCCTGGCGGCGAGGGTCTCGGCCAGCGAGTCCGTGGTCACGCCCGCCTGGACGCGGACGACGAGGTCGCCGGAGGCGTGTTCGAGCACCTGGTTCAGGCCGCAGGTGTCGAGCAGCAGGTCGCAGCGCTCCGGCGGGGGACCCCAGTGCAGTTTGGTGCCGCCGCCGACCGGGACCACGGCGAGATCGTGCTCGGCCGACAGGCGCGTCAGCGCGGCGACCTCCTCGGTGGTCTCGGGCAGCGCCACCCAGCGGGGCAGGACCCCGGCCACGGCGTCGCCCGGCCCGGCCCGCCGGACCGTCACGCCTGTCTGGCGCAGCGCGTCCGTCAGGGGGGCCGCGCCCGTCCCGTGCAAGGCGTCCATCAGAACTGTTCCGCCTGTCCTGACTCGACCAGCGGGTGCACGCCCTTGCGGACTCCCGGGACCTCGCCGCACAGGCGTGGGGTGGGGAAGACCTTGCCCGGGTTCGACAGGCCGCGGGGGTCGAAGGCGCAGCGCACCAGCTGCATGGTGTCGAGATCGTCGTCGGAGAACATTTTTGTCATATATCGCGACTTGTCCACACCGACACCGTGTTCGCCGGTGATGGATCCGCCGTGCTCGACGCAGAGGTCGAGGATCCTTCCCGAGACCAGCGTGGCCCGCTCGCCCGCGCCGGGCTCCGCGTCGTCGAACAGCACCAGCGGATGCAGGTTGCCGTCACCGGCGTGGAAGACGTTGGCCACCCGGATGCCGTACTCGCGCGACAGCCGGTCGATGCTCGCCAGCACCTCCGGCAGCGCGGTCCTGGGCACGACCCCGTCCTGCACGATGTAGGCGGGGCTGATCCGGCCCACCGCGGCGAAGGCCGACTTGCGGCCCTTCCAGATCGCGGCCCGCTCCGCCGGGTCGGCGGCGACCCGCAGCTCGAACGCGCCGCTCTCCCGGCAGATCCGGGTCACCTCGCCGAACTGGTGCGCGACCTCCGCGGCGGGGCCGTCCAGCTCCACGATGAGCACCGCCCCGGCGCCGTCGGGGTAGGCGCAGGCCACGGCCGCCTCGGCCGCCTCGATCGCCAGGGCGTCCATCATCTCGATCGCGGCGGGCAGGATGCCGCCGCCGATGATGGCCGACACCGCCTGGCCGCCCCGCTCGATGCCGTCGAACGCCGCGAGCAGGGTCGTCACGGTCTCCGGGGCCCGCGTCAGCCGTACGGTGACCTTGGTGGCGATGCCGAGCGTGCCCTCCGAGCCGACGAAGGCGCCCAGCAGGTCGTAGCCGGGGTCGGCGTCCGACAGCTCGACGATGTCGCCGTCGGGGGTGACGACCTCCAGGGCGAGCACGTGGTTGACCGTGAAGCCGTACTTCAGGCAGTGCGCGCCGCCGGAGTTCTCCGCGACGTTGCCGCCGATGGAGCAGACCTGCTGGCTGGAGGGGTCGGGCGCGTAGTAGTAGCCCTGGTCGCGGACCGCCTCGGTGATCGCCAGGTTGGTGACGCCCGGCTCCACCACGGCCCGCCGGTCCGCCAGGTCGATCGAGAGGATCCGCCGCATCTTCGAGGTGACGATCAGCACCCCGTCGGTCCGCGGCAGCGCCCCGCCCGACAGCCCCGTCCCCGCGCCCCTGGCCACGAACGGCACGCCGTGGTCGTTGCAGAGCCGCACCACGGCCGCGATCTGCTCGGCGGTCTCCGGCAGCACGACGACGCCGGGCGTGGCCCGGTGGTGGGTCAGCCCGTCGCACTCATAGGTGCGCAGCCGCACCGGATCGGTGATCACCGCTCCGTGGCCGAGCACCTCCAGCAGGCGCCCGGCCAGTCCGTCGAGTGTCTCCGTCCCCATCGTTCCTCCTCCCGCGTGCGCGGGAGCTGGGCAGTGCCCCTGCTCTCGCGGCCACCCGGTTGATCGAGGACAACATCCCCCTATGTCGCATTCTCGCTCAGGATCGGGGTGCCGGCGCCCCGATGACCGTGCCCGCCCCGGACCACCGGTCCAGGGGCGGGCGCGCTGTCACGGCATGCGCGCGTAGGCGGGCAGAGTGAGGAACTCCGCGAAGTCGTCGTCGAGGGCGACCTCCTTGAACAGGGCGGTGGCCTGGGCGTAGCGGGCCTCGTCGTAGCCGGGCTCGGCCTTGATCCTGGCGAGCTCCTCGTCGATGATCCGCTCGACGAGCTCCTTGGTGACGACGGTCCCGGTGTCGGCGAGCTCGATGTCGTTGTGGATCCACTGCCAGATCTGGGACCGGGAGATCTCCGCGGTGGCGGCGTCCTCCATCAGGTTGTGGATCGCCACCGCGCCCAGACCGCCCATCCAGGCGGCGAGGTAGCGCAGCGCCACGTCCACGTTGTTGCGCAGGCCCGCCTCGGTGATGTCGCCCGGGGTCTTGGAGACCGACAGCAGGTCGGCGGCGGAGACGGAGACGTCCTCGCGCAGGCGGTCGAGCTGGTTCGGCCGGTCGCCGAGGACGCCGTCGAAGACGTCGCGGCAGATCGGGACCAGGTCGGGGTGGGCCACCCAGGAGCCGTCGAAGCCGTCGCCGGACTCGCGGGTCTTGTCGGCGGTGACCTTCTGCAGGGCGACCTTGTTGACCTCGGGGTCGCGGCGGGAGGGGATGAACGCGGCCATGCCGCCGATGGCGTGGGCGCCGCGCTTGTGGCAGGTGCGGACCAGGAGCTCGGTGTAGGCGCGCATGAACGGGGCGGTCATGGTCACCGCGTTCCGCTCGGGCAGCAGGAACTCCCGGCCCCGGGTGCGGAACTTCTTGATCACGCTGAACAGGTAGTCCCAGCGGCCGGCGTTCAGCCCGGCGGAGTGGTCGCGGAGCTCGTAGAGGATCTCCTCCATCTCGAACGCGGCCGGGTAGGTCTCGATCAGGACGGTCGCGCGGACCGTGCCCTGCGGGATGCCCAACAGGTCCTGGGCCCTGACGAAGACGTCGTTCCAGAGGCGCGCCTCCAGGTGCGACTCCATCTTGGGCAGGTAGAAGTAGGGGCCCTTGCCCTTGGCGATCTGCCGCTGCGCGCAGTGGAAGAAGTAGAGGCCGAAGTCGACCAGCGAGGCGGAGAACGGGGCGCCGTCGAGGGTGAGGTGCTTCTCCTCCAGGTGCCAGCCGCGCGGGCGGACCACGATGGTGGCGAGCTCCTCGTCGGGCTTGAGCGCGTAGCTCTTGCCACCGGCCGAGAAGTCGATGGCCCGGTCCAGCGCGTCGCGCAGGTTGAGCTGGCCGTTGACGGTGTTCTCCCAGGTGGGGGCATTGGCGTCTTCGAAGTCGGCCAGCCAGACCTTGGCGCCGGAGTTGAGCGCGTTGATCGTCATCTTCCGGTCCACCGGGCCGGTGATCTCCACGCGGCGGTCGGTCAGGCCGGGCGCGGGCGGGGCGACCCGCCATTCGGACTCGCGCACGTGCCTGGTCTCGGGCAGGAAGTCGAGGGTGCCGCCGGCCGACAGCTCGGCCTGGCGAGCCTGCCGGGCCTCCAGCAGCTCAAGGCGCCGAGCGCCGAACTCGCGCTGGAGGGCGGCCAGGAAGGCCAGTGCCTCCGGCGTGAGGATCTCGTCGTAGCGGTCCTGCGAGGGGCCGGTGATCTCAACGCCGTCCATGAGCTTCCTTTCCACATCATGGAAAAAAACTTCTGAATTGTGGAATCGACGCTACTGGATGGCCCCTTCCCGGTCAAAGACAGGGTCGGCTAAGGGCAGAGTCGGGGGAGTCCCTGATACGCCGGGGCCCCGCGCCCGGTCACAGTTGAGTCGGCTCCCTCCACGGAGGGGGACTCCCTCCGCGGAGGGAGTCGAGAACGGATCGCGAGAGGGAGGCGGAACGCCTCCCCGGAGTTGAGGATTGGGCTCATGAAGCAGAACACGATCGTCGCGGGGGCGCTTCTGGGCTCGGTGCTCCTGCTGTCCGGTTGCCAGATGAACTTCGACTTCGGCAGGCAGGAGCAGGAGGTCGTCTCCTACGACGTCACCGGCGACCTGAAAGTCCTGGACGCCCACACCGGATCCGGGGACATCGTGGTCACCGGGTCCGACCGCTCCGGCGCGCGGGTGACCGAGACGCTCCACTGGAGCGGGGACAGCGGCGACAGGCCCACGACCGAGCACCCCGTGGCCGGCGGGACGCTCTCGCTGCGCCACAAGTGCCCCAAGGGGAACTGCTCGGTCGACTACAGGATCGAGATCCCCAAGGGGCTCAGCGTCAAGCTGGACACCGGTTCGGGCAACCTCACGCTGCGCGGGCTGGAGGGCGAGGTGGAGGCCGACACCGGCTCCGGCACCGTCGAGGCCGGCACCCTGGGCTCCAAGCGCTTCACCGCCGAGACCGGCAGTGGCGAGGTCGAGGTGAAGTTCACCTCCGCGCCGGACCACGTCGAGGTCCGCACCGGCTCGGGCGGCGCCACGGTACGGCTGCCGCAGGGCTCCTACGACGTCACCGCCGAGGCCGGCGCCGGTGAGAAGGTCGTCCAGGTCACCGACGACCCCTCCGCTCCCAGGACCGTCGTGGTGAGGACGGGTTCCGGGGACGCCAAGGTCCTGCCCTCCTGAGGACGCCGGCCCCCGCCCCGGGTTCTCTGCCGAAAACGGTCGATAACCAGATGAGACGCGGGCGTTCACGTGGCACCATCGAAGGGAAGAGACCCGAGGGGTTCAGGCGTTCAACTCTTCGGAGAGGACGCATATGAACCACGCACCTGAATGGAGCAACGACATAGACACTCGTGAGCCGCTGGACATTGACCAGTTCGACGACCTGCCCGATCTCGGTGAGATGGACCTGGCCGAGCGCCAGGCGCTACGCCGGGTCGCGGGGCTCTCCACGGAGCTCGAGGACGTCACCGAGGTCGAATACCGCCAGCTGCGACTTGAGCGGGTCGTTCTGGTGGGCGTCTGGACCTCGGGCACGGCGACCGACGCCGAAAACTCACTCCTGGAGCTGAAGCTCCTCGCCGAGACCGCGGGTTCGGAGGTGCTGGAAGGTGTGATCCAGCGCCGCCAGAAGCCCGACACGGCCACCTACATCGGTTCGGGCAAGGCCCAGGAGCTCGCCGACATCGTCTCCGCCACCGGCGCCGACACCGTCGTGTGCGACGGCGAGCTGAGCCCCGGCCAGCTCCGCCAGCTCGAAGAGGTCGTCAAGGTCAAGGTCATCGACCGGACCATGCTGATCCTCGACATCTTCGCCCAGCACGCCAAGAGCCGTGAGGGCAAGGCGCAGGTGGAGCTCGCCCAGCTCAACTACCTGCTGCCGCGCCTGCGCGGCTGGGGTGGCAACCTGTCCCGGCAGGTGGGCGGACGCGCCGCGGGCGGCGTCGGCATGGGCGGCCGTGGCCCCGGTGAGACCAAGATCGAGCTGGACCGCCGCCGGATCCGCGAGCGGATGGCCAAGCTGCGCCGCCAGATCGCCGAGATGACCACCTCGCGCGTGACCAAGCGGGCGCGGCGGCTGGAGCGCGAGGTCCCGGCCGTGGCCATCGCCGGCTACACCAACGCGGGCAAGTCCTCGCTGCTGAACCGGCTGACCGGGGCCGGCGTGCTGGTCGAGGACGCCCTGTTCGCCACGCTGGACCCGACGGTCCGCAAGGCGCACACGCCCGAGGGCCGGCTGTTCACGCTGGCCGACACCGTCGGATTCGTCCGGCACCTGCCGCACCAGCTCGTCGAGGCCTTCCGCTCCACGCTGGAGGAGGTCGGCGACGCCGACCTGATCCTGCACGTGGTCGACGGCTCGCACCCCGACCCGGAGTCGCAGCTCGCCGCCGTGCGGGAGGTGTTCGCCGACATCGAGGGCGCCCGCGACATCCCGGAGATCGTGGTCATCAACAAGGCCGACGTCGCCGACCCGGTGGTGCTGGCCCAGCTGACCGCGCGCGAGAAGCACACCGTCGTGGTCTCGGCCCGCACCGGCGCCGGGATCGACGAGCTGCTGGCCGTCATCGAGCGCGAGCTGCCCCGCTTCGACCAGGAGGTCAGGCTGCTCGTGCCGTACCAGCGCGGTGACCTGATCTCCCGGGCGCACCAGGAGGGCGAGGTGCTCGGGATCGAGCACACCGAGGAGGGCACGATCCTGCACGCCAGGGTCCTGCCCAGCCTCTTCGCCGAGCTGGAGAGGACCGCCAAGCCGGTCGAGACCGTCTGACGGCCGTCGGCGTCACGCCCCGCCCTACCCCCCTCCGGGGGTGGTACGGCGGGGCGTCGCATGTCCGGGGCGGGGGCATGTCCGGGGTCGGCGGGGCCGCGGGCCGGGGCCGGGCATGTCCGGAGCCGGCGGGGCCGCGGGCCGGTGCCGCGGTGGCACCGGACGGGGCTCAGGGAGAGGCGCTCCCGGCCGCCACGCGGCGGAACGCCACCAGCGCCACGTCGTCCTCGCGGGCGCCGAACTGCTTGATGAGCCGGTCGCAGAAGAGCTCCAGATCTTCTTCCACGGTCTCCGCCAGCTGCCGCACGATCTCCAGGCTCTCGTCGAGCAGCTTGTCGCGGTCCTCGATGAGCCCGTCGGTGAACATCAGCGCGCATCCCCCCGGCGGCAGGGTCAGCCGGTCGACCCGGTAGGTCTCCTCGGCCACGCCGAGCAGCAGGTTGCCCAGGAGGTGGTAGCGGGGCTCGCCGCCGCCGACGAGCAGGGGCGGGATGTGGCCCGCGTTGGCGATCTCCATCTCCCCGGTCTCCGGGTCGATGAGGATCAGGCACACGGTGGCGGTCATGCCCGGGTGGTAGCGCCGGAGCACGTCGTTGAGCAGGGCCATGGACGTGCCCAGGTCCACCGTGCCGATGAGCGAGGCGCGCAGCGCGTGGCGGAGCTCCGCCATGACCGTCGCGGCGAGCAGGGAGTGCCCCTGGACGTCGCCGATGGCGACGAGCACCCGCTCGCCCAGCCGCAGCACCTCGTAGAAGTCGCCGCCGACCTCGATGTTGTCGACGGCCGGCTGGTATCGCCAGCCGATCGCCAATCCGGGCGTCTCCGGGATCCGCGCGGGCAGGAGGCTGCGCTGCAGGGTGAGGGCGATCGCGTGCTCCTCGGTGTAGGCGCGCAGCGCGTCCACCGTCAGGGCCAGGGCCTGGCCGAGCTGGCGAAGGATGTTGAGCTCGTCCCCGCCGAGCGGTTGGGCCGCCTCCACCCCGAGATAGACGGGCGGTCTGCCGACCTTGGTACGGCACAGCACGGCCGAGACGTCACCGCTGATGTCGGCGTCGGGCATCAGCTTCAGCCAGTCGCCGGTCGAGATCGTGAAGACCTCCGTGCCGGCCGCGTTGCCCAGGGACATCGCGCTCAGCGCCAGCAGCGTCTCCGGCGCCGCGGCCTTGGAGACGGCGACGCTCTGCGGAGGTTTGGCGGCGAACCTGCGGATCCGGCCGTCCGGCGGGAGCGCGAGCGCTCCCGCGTGCCTGCCGAGGATCCGGGCGGCGCCTTCGACCGCCGTGGCGAGGAGCCGCTCGAAGGTGTCGGCGGAGTTCATCGCGAGGGTGACCTCGGTGAGGGACGCCAGCCGCTCGGCCATCCGCTCCGCCCGCTGCCGCGCGCGGTAGTAGCGCAGCGTGGCCTCGACCGTCGCCGCGAACTCGTCGGGTTCGACCGGCTCCGCCAGGTAGGCGTCGGCTCCGCGTTCGAGGCCCTGGGCCCGGTCGGCGGGGCTGATCGCCGCCCCGGAGATCTGGATGACGGGTATCGAGGAGGTCGCCGCGTCGGCCTTGATCTGCTCGCAGACCTCGTAGCCGCTGATGTCGGGCAGCCGCACGTCGAGGACGACCAGGTCCGGCCGGAGCTCCCTGACCTTGGCGAGCGCCTCCAGACCGCCGGTGGCCTGCACGACCTGGTGCCCCGAGCGCCGCAGCCAGCTGGACAGGATGTAGAGCTTGGTCGGCGTGTCGTCCACGACCAGCACCGTCGCGGATCCCTCATTCATCGCGATGCCCCAGGGTGTTCCGTACGGCCTCCAGCAGGCTCTCCCTGCTCAGCCCGTGTTTGGAGATCACGGTAGCGGCTCCCCGCGGGTACTGGCTGGAGGAGGCCACGGTGACCACGAGCACCGGCACCCCGCGCAGCCGCTCGTCGTCGGCCATCCGCTGCATCAGGGCCGCGCCGTCGAGCCGGGGCATCAGCAGGTCGATCAGCGCGAGATCCGGCGGGTGCTCCGTCATCGCCTCCAGCGCCACCAGCCCGTCGGAGGCCTCGTCGACGTGGGCGGCGAACCCGGTGAGCATCCGCCGGACGGTGGCGCGGAACTCCTCGTCGTCGTCGGCGACGAGCACCCGGTCGATCACCGGTGCCGCGCCGTGCCGGTGCGGCAGCCGCAGGGTCACCGTGGTGCCCTCACCCACCGCGCTGGCCAGCCGGAGCGTGCCCCCCATCGCCTGGGCGAGGCGGCGGGCGTACGGCAGGCCGAGCCCGGTCCCCCTGGTCCGTAGCTGGATCGGCCCCGGCACCTGGAAGAATTCCTCGAAGACGTGCTCCAGATGCTCCGCGGGGACGCCGATCCCGGTGTCGGTCACCTCGAAGACCATCTCCTCGGTGCCGGCGTCGACGCGCACGCTGAGCCCGACCTCGCCCTCCTCGGTGAACTTCAGCCCGTTGGACAGCAGGTTGCGCAGGATCCGGGTGAGCATCACCTCGTCGGCGAGCAGCTCCTCCGCCCCGTCCGCGACCTCGACCGAGAGTGTGACCAGGTCGGTGCCGCTGGTGGGGCGCAGTGTCATGCGCAGCCGTTCGGCCAGCGCGACCAGGTCCACCGCGGACGGCTGCGGGTCGAGCCGCCCCGCCTCGGCCTTGGCCATGTCGAGCAGCTCGCTCACCAGGGACAGGAGGGTCTCCGCCGAGGAGCCGATGAGCTGGATCTGGTGGAGCTGCTCCTGCGCCAGCGGGTCGCCGCCGGGGCCGACCAGGAGGCGGACCAGGCCGATGATCGAGTTGAGCGGGGTGCGCAGCTCGTGGCTGACCGTGGCCCAGAACCTGTTCCTGGCGTCGCTGGCCTCCCGTAGCTGCGCGGACTTCTCATCCAGCTCCGCGTACAGTGCCACGACGCCGCGGTTGGTCTCCTCCAGCTCCTCAGAGAGCTGGTTGTACAGGGCGAGCACGCCCTGGTTGGTCTCCTGCAGCTCGGTGTTGAGCTGCAGGACCTCCTCCAGGGTGGCGGCGAGCTCGCGGTTCTGCTGGCGCAGCTCCTCGAGGGCGGTGGCCGGGGTCAGCCGGGCGAGCTTGGCGCGGATCTCCTCCACGGATGGCCTGGGGCGGCCGCTCGGGAGCCGTTTGAGCATGTTTATCCGTCCCATGGCGGGATCGAGCTCGATCGCGTCGACGAGACGCCCCGCCAGCGTCACGCCGTCGGCCGGCCGCAGGTCGGCCGGTGCCGACAGGTCGATCCTGATGATCAGGCTGTCGAGTCCGATCAGGAAGGCGGCGGACGCGCCGGTGCCCTCGCTCAGGACCTCCCGCCCGATCTCGCTCAGCGCGGTGGCCACCCGGATCTGGTCCTGGCTCTCCAGCCCGACCGCCTCCGCCACCTCACGGCCCAGCTTGCGCATGGCGAAGACGTCCTGGTCGTTCAGGACGGGGATCCGGATCAGCTCCTGCCCGGTCGTGTCGGCCGTCATGTCCACGGCCTCACGGCGACCACGCAGGCGTCGTCCCTGCGGGTGCCCGCGTCGCGCAGCAGCGTGGCGGCGACGACGGAGGGGGTGCGGGTGACGAGTCCGGGATAGGAGGTGATGTCCCAGCGGTCGGAGAGTCCGTCGGAGTGGAGCACGATCATGCTGTGCGGCGGCACGGCGTATTCGTACTGGCGCAGGGTGCGGGCCTTGTGCCCGGCGATGCCCGGCACCGAGATCATTCCCTGCCGGCCCTCCTGGTGGGTGATCCACGCCGCGACGTTGCCGAGGCCGGCGAAGCTCACCACGCCCGTCGCCCGGTCGATCCGGGCCACGGCGACCGCGCCGCCCCTGGTCGAGCCGAGCCCCTGGTGGATCCGCTCCAGGACGGTGGCCGGGGCGAGGTCCGCGTGCCGGAGGAACAGCCGTACCGCCTCCTGCGAGGCGTAGGCCGCCGCGCTGCCGTGGCCGAGCCCGTCGCAGAGCATCACGCTCGTCGTCGTGCCGGTATCGGCGCTGGCGAACGCGTCGCCGCAGACGGTCTCCTCGCCGATCGGCCGGGTCACGCCGCTCAGCCGCGACTCGGGGCGCGGGGCGCCGCGCGCGGTGAAGTACATGCCGAGCACCGTGCCCCGGCCGGGCATGGAGTGAACCTCGTATCCGCTCGCCATCCGCGCGATGCCGCCCATGCCGATGCCGAGCGTGCCCGCGGTGGAGTAGCCGTCGCGCAGGGCGCGGGAGACGTCGCGCATGCCGGGCCCCCGGTCGATCGCGATGACCTCGATCGCCGAGTCCAGCTCGGGATGCGGCCGGATCAGCATGGTCCCCTCGACGGCGTGTTTGACCAGGTTCGAGGCGGCCTCGCTCACCGCGACGGCCACCCGCCCGGCGTCTTCTTCGTCGAACCCCCGGGCCTCGGCGAGGGTGACGGCGGCACGGCGGAGGGAGCCGATCGCGCTGGCGTCCTCGGCCCGTGTCCAGGTGTCGTTCTGGGAACGGATCACCGTGCCCATTTCGTCACCGTGACCAGCGTTCCTTCACCGGGAGCCGACCGCAGGTCGAATTCGTCCACCAGGCGGCGCGAGCCGCTGAGGCCGAGGCCGAGGCCGCCGCCGGTGGTCCATCCGTCGGTGAGCGCCTGTTCGATGTCGGGAATGCCGGGACCGTCGTCGCTGAAGGCCAGCCGCAGCCCCCGGCGTATGCCGTTGTGCACGATCTCGATCCGCACCTGCCCTCCTCCGGCGTAGACGAGCGCGTTGCGGGCCAGCTCACTGGCCGCGGTCACCACCTTCGTCTGGTCGACCAGGGAGAGCCCGACGTTCACAGCGGCGGTCCTGACGTGCTGGCGCACCAGGACGACGTCGCTGTTGCTCTTGATGGGCAGCTCGTCGGAGGTCGTCACCGGTCGGCCGCGACGATCTGCGCGCCGTCGATGTGGTTCAGCAGCGCGACTCCCTTTTCGAGGTTGAGCGCGGTGCGCACGCCGCCGAGCGAGAGGCCCAGCTCCACAAGGGTGATCGCCACCGCGGGCCGCATGCCGACGACGACCGTCTCGGCGTCGAGCATGCGGGAGATGGCGGCGATGGTGGCGAGCATGCGCCCGATGAAGGAGTCGACGATCTCCACGGCCGTGATGTCGATGATCACCCCTCGCGCACCGGTCGCGACCACCCGGTCCGCCAGATCCTCCTGCAACGCGAGCACGCTCTGGTCCTGCAGGTCGATCTGGATCGAGACGATGAGGATGTCCCCGAGCTTGAGGACGGGTACGCGGTCCATCACTCCTCCACGGTCCGTACGGCGATGCGGGTCCCCCTGTGCTTGACGAACTCGACGCCGCTCTCCCGGAGCGCGTGCGCCAGCGCGTCGGCCAGCGAGGCCTTGGTCACGATGTCGCCGAACTCGATGCCGAGGGTGACGATGGTGTGGGCGATCTGCGGGCGGATGCCGGAGATCACGCACTCGGCGCCCATCAGCCGTGCCGCCACCACGGTCTTGAGCAGGTGCTGGGCGACCTGGGTGTCCACCGCGGGCACACCGGTGATGTCGATGACCGCGTGCTCGGAACCGGTGTCCACCAGCGTCTGCAGCAGCTTCTCCATCACCACCTGGGTCCTGGCCGAGTCGAGCGTGCCGACCAGCGGCACCGCCACGATGCCCTCCCAGAGCTTGACCACCGGGGTGGACAGCTCCAGGAGCTGCTCGGCCTGATCAATGATGATCTTCTCCCTCGCCTCCGCGTAGGTCTCCATCGTGAAGAGCCCAAGCTCGTCGATGACCTGAGAGAACCAGATGAAACCTCGCAGGGCCTCGGGAGATCCGTCGCTCTCGACGAGCTCGTACAGCGCCTCCTTGAGCCCGAACACCACGATGGCGGTATCGGTCGGGGTGAACCCCTGGCGGGCCCGGGTCCGGGACAGCTCGGCCAGCAGCCCGCGCAGGTCGCTGGAGGTGCTGGAGTCGGTGGAGTCACCGAACGACTGGCGCAGCGCCTGGTAGAGCTCACGGAGCTGGCCGGCGAGGTCACCGCGGTCCACCTGACCGTTGGAGGAGGAGCCGGCTATCTCCAGCCAGCGCTTGAGGACGGGCGCCTCGTTCTCCTGGAGCAGCTCTTCGATGCGACGCCGGCTGGCGTCCGCGTGGACGGACAAGGTAACTCCCATATGTGCGGCCTTATGGACAGCTCGCACGAAAGATTACACTGAACGTCCTGCTTAGAGCCTATTTCCGGGGGCGCGGGCAGGTCCCGCGCAGAGTGGCGGGAGCCCCGAACCGGGGGGTCGTAGCCGGTCCCGCCACCCGTTCCGAGAATCCCTCCGGCGATGTGACCGTGACTTCTCCAGTGACTTCTCCGGTGGCGTGACCGACTTCTCCGGTGGCGTGACCGCTCGGGGACCGGGAGAGAACGTGATCGCCCGTGGAGCGGGACGGGGCCCGGCGGCCCGCCCGCCGCTCCTCCTGATTCCGGACTGGACGGATCTTCCAGGCTAGGCGGATCGGATGCCGTGTTTCAATGAGCGGGCTTGCCCTGGGAGGGTCTTGTGATGTGCACTGATGGCACGCGAAAGTGGTACAAAAGCCCCAAAGATGACAGTGGTCGGCCGCGGTTTGGATTGCTACCATAAGGCAAATCTGCCGAGATGTTAGGGTGCAAGTTATCCCGGCGACTGCTGTGACAGGCGGGAAAGAAGTGGTCTGAGCAGTGAAAACACGTTCAAGGCCGAGTGTGACCGAGAAACCGGTCCGCCGGAGGCGGCTACGGCGAAGCGGCGTTCTTCCCAATTAGCCTGTACAGCGAGCTCACTTGTGAAATAACGTAACTGAACTGAAATCGCCTGATCATGATCCCGGCGATACTGTCGCCGCACCACGAATATGCGGATGAGAGCAGGAGACCCCCCAATGTCGTCCGGACTCACAATGGATCCGGTGGGCATGGAGCCCGGCATCGGCTGGGTCCGTCCCTCGTTCCCGGAAGCGGTCTCCCTCCCGACGTCTTCCCCTGCGACAAGGCGGTGATGCGATGACGGTCCGCCTTCTGACCAACATCGGCCGGCTCTGGACCGGCAACGACGTGTGCAGCAACGCCGCGATCCTGGTCCACAACGACCGGATCGCCTGGGTCGGCCGTGCCGCCGACCTGCCGCAGAGCGTCCCCGGCGTGGTGGACGACATCGTCGACGTCGACCACGTCGAGAACCTGGGCGGCGCGCTGGTCACGCCCGGCCTGATCGACGCCCACACCCACCCGGTCTACGCGGGCAACCGCTACGCCGAGATGGCGATGCGTTCCGGCGGCTCCACCCCCTCCGCGATCACCGCGGCCGGCGGCGGCATCGGCTCCACCGTCACGGTGACCCGGGGCACCGACCCGTGGACCCTGTGCAACGGCGTCCGCGAGCGCCTGCGCGACTGGCTGCTCAGCGGCACCACCACCGTGGAGGCCAAGACCGGCTACCACCTCACCCGCGACGGCGAGCTGGCCGACGTGCGGCTCCTGCGCGAGCTCGAAAAAGAACCGATGATGCCGCGTGTGCACGTCACGTTCATGGCCGCGCACGTCGTCCCGCCGGAATACTTCGGCCGCCAGCGCGACTACGTCGAGGCCGTGGGCGCCTGGTGCGCCGACGCCGCCGCGGCCGGGGCCGACAGCGTCGACGTCTACTGCGACGAAGGTCACTTCACCACCGACGAGGCCCGCTGGGTCCTCGCCTCGGGGCGCAACGTCGGCCTGCTGCCGCGCGTGCACGCCGGCGCCTACAGCCGCCGCGGCGCCGTCCAGCTCGCCGCCGAGCTCGGCTGCGCCTCCGCCGACCTGCTCCACCACACCTCCGACGAGGACATCGCGATCCTGGCCCGCTACGGCGTCCCCGCCGTGGTCTGCCCGGGGACCGCCCTGCAGCGCGGCAGCCTGCCCCCGGTCCGCCGCATGCTCGCCCAGGGCGTCACGGTGGCCCTCGGCAGCGACCACAACCCCGGCCACTGCGGGATCACCTCGATGTCCCTGGTCATCAGCCTCGCCGTGGCCGCCTTCGGCATGAGCGTCGGTGACGCGCTCCGTGCCGCCACGCTCGGCGGGGCCACCGTCCTCGGCGTCCCCGACCGAGGTGTCCTCGCACCCGGCCGCCTGGCCGACATCGTCCAGTGGGACGCCGACCACGAAGGCGCCTTCGCCTGGGCCTTCGGTCTCAAGCCCCGCCGGGTCTGGCGCGGCGGCACCCCCGTCCAGTAAGGCCGCGCCGCCGTCCGGCGCGCGGTACGGAGAGCGGCCCGGCGGTGACGCCGGTCCCGAGCAGGCATTCTCAGCTGGGTAATCTCTGCATATGTCGCCACCGGTAGCCGTCGTCACGGACTCCACCGCCTATCTTCCGCGGGAGGAGACCTCCCGGCTGGGGATCAGCGTGGTGCCACTCCAGGTCGTGGTGGGCGGCCGGCCGCTCGACGACGTGGCGGAGATCGACGGCGCGAGGATGAACGACGCGCTCAGGGAGTGGGCCCCGGTGACGACCTCCCGGCCCGCTCCCCAGCGCTTCGCCGACGTCTACGACGAGGCCGCGGCGCGGGGCGCGGTCGGCGTCGTCTCCGTCCACCTGTCCGGGGAGATGTCGGGCACGGTCGAGGCGGCCCGTGCCGGGGCCGAAGACGCGCTGATCCCCGTCGAGGTCATCGACAGCAGGTCGATCGCCATGGGGCTGGGTTTCCCCGTCCTCGCCGCCGCCGAAGCCGCGGCCCGGGGCGCGACCCGGACCGAGGTGGCGGACGCCGTCCATCGGTGCATGGCCTCCACCCGTAGCTTCTTCTACGTGGACACCCTGGAATACCTGCGCAGGGGAGGCCGGATCGGCGCCGCGGCGACCCTGCTCGGATCCGCTCTGATGATCAAACCGCTGCTGCACATCGCCGAGGGGGCGATCGTCCCCCTGGAGAAGGTCCGGACCGCCGCCCGGGCCATCGCCCGACTCGAAGACCTCGCCGTCCAGGCCGCCGGGACCGGGCCGGTGAACGTCGCCGTCCAGCACCTCGGCGCCCGATCCCGTGCCGAGGCCCTGGCCGGACGCCTGCCCCAGCGCATCCCCGGGATCGCCAAGGTCACCGTGGTCGAGATGGGCGCGGTCATCGGGGCGCACGCGGGCCCCGGCATGCTCGGCCTGACCCGACGACGTCGGTGACGATCGCCGTGCTGAGGGTCGGCTGATGGC
>NZ_JBSFPS010000049.1:0-43150 GCF_053588315.1 Streptosporangium sp. NPDC003464
CCGGCGCCCCCGGCGGCGAGCGTGATGGAGACCGTGGCGTTCACCAGGAAGCCCACCAGGTTGGCCTTGGTGAGCTTGTCCTGCTCGAACCTGCGCAGCAGCGCCGCGCTGCGCACGGCGGTCAGGCCGTAGACGACGTTGGTGGCCGCGAGCACCCGGATCACCCAGGTGGCCTCCTCGCTCCCGGACAGCTGCGCGAAGAACGGCGCGATCACCCAGAAGATCCCGTACAGGACGCCGCTGGACACGATGGCCACGACCGTCGCCGTGGGCGCCATGTCCTCAAGCCTGCCCCGCCACTGCACGGTCGCCGCGATGATGCCGGCGTCGTTGATGTGGACGACGAGCTGGCTGGCCGCCAGCGCGATGGCGAAGACGCCGAAGTCCTCCGGTACCAGCAGGCGGGCGAGGACCAGGCTCATGGCGAACGAGCCGACTTTCATCGCCAGGTTGCCCAGCACGCTCCAGCGCAGCCCGCGACCGGCCTGGCGGCCGATCTCCCCGACCCGGCCGTTCTCCCCGTCCGGGGAGGCGGCCGGGCCGGGCGGCCCGGACTCCGGGTCCGTGCCCGTCGCCGGCTCCGCGCCCTGTCTGTCTTCCATGTCTTACCTTTCACAGCCAGCCCGCCGGGCCGCCGGCGCCGTCTCGGCGGCGGCGGTCGGGTCAGGCGGGCTCCTCGATCCGTTCCAGCCAGATCTCCCGCCAGAACGGGATGAACTCACGCGGGCAGCTGACGGTGTAAGCGCCCGCGCAGACGACGCCCTCCAGCACGATGCACGGGGACTTCATCTGGAGCATCCGGCCGGTCTTCTCGTCGATGCACCGATCGACCCGCGAGAGCACCCGCGCCGTCTGCCCGCAGTAACGCGACATCTCCTCCTCGAACCCCATCCCGCGGTTGAGCAGGTCCTGGTTGAGGGTTTTGACGATCTCCTCCTTGGACTTGATCCGGACGAGCTCTCCCGGCCGGAGGTCGAGGGTGACGCTCGGCGTCGCGCCGACGAGCCCGCCCTTGACGAACCCCCACCGGAGGCCGCCCCTGATCCGCAGCCAGCTTGGCAGCACCCGTCCGCTCCGGTCCTGAAAGCGGTTGAAAAGCCCGACGAGAAAGGCGCGGAGCGCGAAGAACATGCCCGCGTTGCCGGTGCGCACATCCATGACGTACTGGCGGACGTCCTTGAACGGCAGGCAGGTGGGCGCGGCCCGCAGCAGCTCGGTGGCCTGGCAGGAGAAGCGCTCCTCCCCGTCCGGGCCGGGCTCCTTCCGGGCGGCGACCTCCAGGATCGGCAGGAGGGGCCGGCCCGCCGCGAGGCCACCCGGACCCGCGGTCCCGGGTCCGCCGCCGGAGGCCGCGGGGTCCCGCGGGGCGGACGGGGCGGTCGCCGGGGGGTCGCCGGGCTCCACCCGCTTGAGCCACGCCTCCTTCCAGTACATCAGGCAGGCCGTCTGGCAGCCGCCGTGCGCCTGGCCGCCGCAGCGCGCCCCGGTCAGGTGCACGGCGCGCTCCATCCGCCGCATGCCGGTACGGCTGATCGTGTCACAGAGCTTGTGGGCGACCTTGTGCACGGTGAGCCGCTGCCCGCAGAAGGCCAGCATCTCCGGCATGAAGGGCAGCGCGTCCAGCTCACCCCTCTCGTCCAGCGTGGCCATGATCTCGGCCTCGCTGAGCACCTCGACCAGCTCACCGACCCGGAGGTTGAGCGCCCCGGCACCCATGACGGTCTGGACCTGCGTCATTTCCCCTTCTCCTTGAGCAGTCCTGCACCACGCAGGGCCTGTGCCGCATCCGCCACGGCGGCGAAGGGCAGGTTGGACCGTTCCGCGATGTCCAGCAGGCTGTGCTCCTCGTCGGAGAGGTTCAGCACCCACAACATCGCCATCTGCGCCTGCTTGGTGTCGCTGCGGCCGCCCAGCGACCCGTACAGGCCCCGTCGGCCGAGCTGCGGCTCGCCGTACGGGCTGAGGTTGACGTAACGCCGGTTGCGCTCCAGCACCCGCGTGATCTCCCAGCAGGTCTCCAGCGTGTCGGCCATCGCCTCGGGTGAGACGAAGTCCGGGTTGTCCGCCGAGGTGTGGTACTCCGGGTAGCCGGCGTACGGCGTGCGGGTCAGCGAGCCGACCGGCATGTCGAAACCGGGCGAGCAGAACTGCCGCTCGTCGTAGCCGTACGGTGAGAAGTCCACGATCTCGTGCTCGCGCCCCGAGGTCCGCAGGACGTGCCGGACCACCTGGTCGATCTCCGCGTCCCCGCGCCGGCTGCGCTTGTAGGTCAGCGCGCCGCCGTCCCCGGCGCAGGCCAGCACGAGCCCGTGCTTGACCCTCTCGGAACGCTCCCGGTTGCGCGCCAGCCAGGTGATCGCGCCGATCGTGCCGGGCATGAACAGGAAGCGGTAGGTGTAGTACGGGTCGGTCCCGGCCAGCCGCCGCGCGAGCTCGGCCGCCACGGCGACGCCCGCCAGGTTGTCGTTGGCCAGCGAGGGATGGCAAACGTGGCAGGAGACGAGCACCTCCTCGGAGACCTGTCCCGGCACCACGTGCTCGCCGTAGGTCAGGTGACCGTCGGCGAGGGTCGAGTCGATCCTGACCTCGTAGTCGCCCTCCGGCAGGCCCGCCAGGGTGCTCTCCCGCAGGCAGAAGCCCCACGTCTCGGCGTAGTAACTCGTCCGGTAGGGGATCAGGTCGGGCTGCTCGGGCAGGGTGTGCAGGTGGGGGCGGAGCTCCCGCAGGGACATGACGGCCGACACCGGGACGCTGTAGCCGACGACGTGGAGGTTGGACTCGGCGAAGTCGACCACCCGTGTGCCCGAGGCGTCCTTGACGTAGGCGTCACGGATGTTCCACTCCTTGGGCACCGTCCAGTCGAGGACCTCGGTCCCCGTCGGCACCTCGTGGATCCGCAGGGGGACCGACTCGCCGACGATCTCCAGAGTGCGGCGCACCCCGTCGCCGGTGATGCTCCGGCACAGCGGGTAGAGCCGCTCGACCAGGGCGTGCATCTGACGCCCCACGGTCTCAATCGTCACCGGCGACCGCCCCGCGCGGGCGCAGCGCGCCGTCGACGCTGCCCTCGGCACGCCGGGCCGACAGCCGGGCGAGCCTGGTGAAACGGTGCTGGAAGTCGTGCTCGGTCAGGCCGTGCCGCTGGTACGCCTCGACCAGCTCGACCGCGCCCTCCTTGACCGTCCAGCGCGCCTGGTAGCCGGGCAGCGCGGCGCGGATGCGGGAGAAGTCCACCCGGTAGGAGCGCGGGTCCGCCCCGGCCTCACCGGTGATCACCAGCTCGGAGCCGGGCACCGCCTCGACGACCTCGGCGGCGATCTCCGCCACGGTCACGTTGTTCTCCTCGGTGCCGACGTTGAACGCCCGGGCGTGCACGACCTCCCGGGGGGCGGCCAGGGCCAGGACGAACGCCTCCGCGATGTCCTCGGCGTGCACCAGCGGCCGCCACGGGGTGCCGTCGGACAGCACCCGCACCGTGCCCGACAGCAGCGCGTGCCCGACGAGGTTGTTCAGCACGATGTCCGCCCGGAGCCGGGGCGAGAACCCGAACGCGGTGGCGTTGCGCAGGAAGACCGGGGTGAAGTCGCCGTCGGCCAGCTCGGCCAGGTCGTCCTCGACCCGGACCTTGGACTCGGCGTAGGGGGTCACCGGGCGCAGCGGCGCGTCCTCCCCGACCAGGCCGTCGCCGCCGGAGGCGCCGTAGACCGAGCAGGTGGAGGCGTACAGGAACCGGCGCACGCCCGCCTCGCGGGCCAGCCGGGCCAGGCGCACCGACGCGTGGTGGTTGATGTCGTAGGTGAGCTGGGGCGCCAGCGAGCCGAGCGGGTCGTTGGAGAGCGCGGCCAGGTGCACCACGGCGTCCACCCCCGCCAGCTCGCCGGCGGTGACGTCTCGCAGGTCGACCGGGTGACCGCGGGGGTCGTCCGGCGTGGGACCCAGAACGCAGTCGGCGAACAGCCCCGAGTCCAGGCCGATCACCTCGTGGCCCGCCTCGGCGAGCGCCGGAGCCATCACACTTCCCAGGTAGCCCTGGTGCCCGGTCAGCAGTACGCGCATCCGGTTCATCCTCCAGCCAGATCGAGAGTCAACTTGTTGACGTGGAACGCCTCCGCGTAGCGCGCATGGCACTCGATCCCGCGGATGCGCGCCAGCCCGAGGAACGCCTCACGGTCGTACCAGGGACGCCGCCGTTGTGAGGGGTAGTGCTGTTGGAGCAGGGTCACCTTCGCCTCCGCCACCTCGGGGGTGAGCGGCTGGTAGACCGACGGCCGTCCGAGATCGCCGTCCCACTTGACGATCTCGTAGCCGAGCACCTGGTGGTCGCGGAAGGCCGTGGGCACCAGCCGGGCCAGTCCGCGGTGGTCCTGGTGGGCGTCGCCGGGGTGCGGCGCGAACATCAGGTCCGGGTCGGTCCGCGCGCGCAGCTCCTCCACGGCGCCCTTCGCCTCGTCCCAGTGCGCGGGCAGCCGCCCGTCGGGCAGCTTCAGCACGGTGAGCCGCAGGTCGGCGCCGGGACAGAAGGCGGTCAGCGCCGCGTGCTCCTCGTCCTCCCGCTCGGTGCCGCCGCCGGAGAGCACCAGCGCGTCCACCCGGACGCCGGGGTGTGCCGAGCAGACGGTCAGCAGGCTGCCGCCCGCGCCGATGGCGATGTCGTCGCAGTGGGCGGCGAGCAGCGCGACGCTCCGCACCCCGCCGCTCCCGGCTGTCCCGCCCGCCCCGGCCGGCCGAAATCCGATCATGCCGGCTGCCCCGCGGGCTCCCGCTCCCACAGCGCCCACGGCCGCTCGCCCCGCGAGTACGCCTCGTCGAGGGCGACCCGCTCCTTGACCGTGTCGGTCGGCCGCCAGTATCCGCGGTGCGGGTAGGCGAGCATCCGGCCGCGCTTGGCGAGCTCGGCGCAGCCGTCGGCGACGAGGTCGCCGCCCGGCGGGATGTGGTCGAAGACCTCTTGGCGGAGCACGAAGTATCCGCCGTTCACCCAGAGCGGCATCTGGCTGACCGGGGTGATCCCGCCGACCATCCCGCTCTCGCCGAGCTCCACGCAGTGGAAGGTGTCCGACGGCGGGACGACCATCATGGAGGCACCCGCGTCGGACGCGGCGAAGCGGTCGATGATCTCCGGCAGCGGCGCGTCGGTGAGCACGTCGGCGTAGTTGGCCAGGAACATCTCGGCGCCGTCGAGGTGGTCGCGGACCCGGCGCAGCCGCTCGCCGATCGGCGACTCGATCCCGGTCTGCACGAAGGAGATCGACCAGTCGGAGATGTCGGTGGACAGCAGCTCGACCCGGCCGCCGCGCAGGACGAAGTCGTTGGAGATGGTCTCCTGGTAGTTGAGGAAGAAGTCCTTGATGTGGTGCGCTCCATAACCGAGGCAGAGGATGAACTCCGTGTGCCCGAAGTGCGCGTAGTAGCGCATCACATGCCAGATGAGCGGCCGGGGACCCACGAGCTGCATGGGCTTGGGCACGTCACCGGGGGTGCCGGTGCGCATCCGCGTTCCGTATCCGCCGCAGAAGAGCACGACCTTCACGGGTTCACCTCGACGATCTCCAGGCTGGGGATGGGGAAGACCAGCCGGCCGCCCCACGTGTGTACGGAGGACAGCTGGCCGGTGAGCTCCTCGCGGAGGTTCCACGGCAGGACCAGCACGTAGTCGGGCCGGTCCTCGGCGATCCGCTCCGGCGGCAGGATCGGGATCCGCGTGCCGGGGGTGAACCTGCCGTGCTTGTAGGGGTTGCGGTCCACTGTGTACGACAGCAGGTCCGGGCGGACCCCGCAGTGGTTGAGCAGCGTGTTCCCCTTGCCGGGGGCGCCGTAGCCGACCACCGTCTTGCCCTGCTCGGCGGCCTCGACGAGGAACTTCAGCAGCTCCCGCCGGACCCGGGCCACCCGGGCGGCGAACTCGGTGTATCCGGCCAGCTCGTGCAGGCCCGCGGCCTTCTCCGCGGCGAGCACCCGGTCCACCCGCTCGCCCGGCTCGCCGGCCGCCTCCTGCGGCCGCGCCCACAGGCGGATCGAGCCGCCGTGGGTCGGCAGCAGCTCGACGTCCACGAGGGACAGCCCGCCGGAGGCCAGGGCACGCTGCGCGGAGGCGACCGTGTAGTACTGGAAGTGCTCGTGGTAGATCGTGTCGTACTGGTTGTGCTCCATCAGGGTGAGCAGGTGCTGGACCTCGATGGAGACCCACCCGTCGTCGGCCACGAGCGCGCGCAGGCCCTTGGTGAATCCGATGACGTCGGGGATGTGGGCGTAGACGTTGTTGGCCACCACCAGGTCGGCGGGCCCGTGCTCGGCACGGACCGCGGCGCCGGTCTCGGGGCCGAGGAAGGCCGTCAGGGTCGGCACGCCCTTCTCCCTGGCCGCCTCGCCGACGTTCTTCGACGGCTCGACGCCCAGGCACCGGATCTCCCGATCGACCACGTGCCGCAGCAGGTATCCGTCGTTGCTGGCCACCTCGACCACGAACGAGTCGCCGTCCAGCCCCAGCCGGTCGACCGCCCCGGCCACGAACTCCCGGGCGTGCTCCACCCACGAGGTCGAGTACGACGAGAAGTAGGCGTACTCGGTGAAGGTGTCCTCTGGCGTGATCAGCGGCGGGATCTGCGCCAGCCAGCAGTCGGTGCAGACCCGCAGGTGCAGCGGGTAGGTGGTCTCGGGCTCGTCGAGCTGCTCAGCGGTGAGGAACCGCTCGCAGGGCGGTGTCGCGCCGAGGTCGACGACGCTGGCGAGGCTCGGGGAGCCGCACAGCCGGCAGGTTGTCATCAATACACTCCCTAGCCGCGGAACGCGGCTCGACCGGTCTCCATAAAGATCATTTCATCGAGCGCGAACCCTAGGATTTCGCCCGATACTTCGGCGGTGTTACACGGGTCCGCTGTGGCATGCTTCGGCCATGGAACCCCTCAGCATCGCCGGAATCTGGTGCCATACGCCTCGTATCCACTCCGACCCCCGCGGCGCGGTCCTGGAGCTGTACCGCTCCGCCGACCTGGAGCGATCCATCGGCCATCGGCTGGATCTCGCCCAGGCCAACGTCTCGGTCTCCAAGCGGGGCGTCCTGCGGGGCATCCACTTCGCCGACGTCCCGCCTGGCCAGGCCAAATACGTCACGTGTGTCTCCGGGGCCGTCCTCGACGTCGTCGTGGACATCCGCGTCGGCTCCCCCACCTTCGGGCGGTGGGAGGCCATGCGCCTGGACGACGAGTCCCGGCGCGGCCTCTACGTCGCCGAGGGGCTGGGCCACGGGTTCATGGCGCTCAGCGAGCAGGCCACGGTCGTCTACATGTGCTCGCAGCCCTACGCCCCCGGACGCGAGCACGGCGTCCACCCCTTCGACCCGACCCTCGCGATCGACTGGCCCGCCGGGGTGGAGCCGATCCTGTCGGACAAGGACGCCGCCGCCCCCAGCCTCAAGGAGGCTCTGGACGCGGGGCTGCTGCCCGACTACCGCGCCTGCGTGGCCCACTACGAGGACCTCGCCTCTCCCGAGGGCCGGCCGGCCGCGCCTAGCAGTTGACGAGCACATCGGATTCCCGTAGCGCCTCGCGCCAGTCCCGCATCGGCGGCAGTCCCGCCCGGTCCCAGCGTTCGTGTCCCAGCACGCTGTAGGCCGGCCGCGACGCGGGACGCGCGAACTCCTTGGCCGGCACCGGGTTGATCCGGTCCGGGTCCGCGCCCAGCAGCGTGAAGATCTCCCTCGCGAAGCCGTACCAGCTCGTCTGACCCGCGCCGGTGGCATGGTAGATCCCCGGCGGGGGGCCGGTCCGCCCCATCTCGACGAGCCCCGCGGCCAGGTCGCCGGCCCAGGTGGGCGGGCCTATCTGGTCGTCGACGACATCCAGCACCGGCCGGGTCCGCTCCAGACCGGCGATGGTGCCGACGAAGCTCTTGCCGGCCGCGCCGTACAGCCAGGCGGTCCGCACGACGTAGCCGGTCTCGGGCAGCACCTCCAGCACGGCGCGCTCGCCGGCGAGCTTGGTGCGCCCGTAGGCGTTGACCGGGCAGGGCCGGGCGTCCTCGCGGTAGGGGTCCACCCCGCTCCCGTCGAAGACGTAGTCCGTGGAGGGGTGGATCATCCGCGCGCCGAGGCGCCCGCACGCCTCGGCCAGGGCCCGCACCCCGTGCCCGTTGACGGCCAGCGCCTCGTCCTCACGCGTCTCGGCGTCGTCCACCGCCGTCCACGCGGCGCAGTTGACCACGATGTCCGGCCGGCAGGCCGACACCAGATGGTGCACGGCGGAGGTGTCACGGAGGTCGAGCTCGTCCTTGCGGAGGGCGAGGACCGGCTCCCCCGCGGCCTTCAGGCGGCTCAGCAGCTCGGTCGCGAGCATGCCGGAGGCGCCGGTGACCAGCCACCGGCTCATGCGCTCTCCTCGCCGCGCCGCCCGGCGTCGGTGGCCGCGAGCGCGCCGTGCCCGTCGGGCCGGTTCGTCGCCGCCTTCCACCAGCCCGGGTTGTCGGCGTACCAGCGGACCGTGTCGGCCAGGCCCTGCTCGAACGGGACGCCCGGCCGGTAGCCGAGGGCGCGCAGCCGGGAGTCGTCCAGGGAGTAGCGGCGGTCGTGCCCCTTGCGGTCCTCGACGCGCTCGACCATGTCCCAGTCGGCCCCGCAGGCCGCCAGCAGCTGGGTGATGAGCTCGATGTTGCTCATCTCCGCCGTGCCGCCGATGTGGTAGACCTCGCCGGGCTCGCCCCGCTCGGCGACGAGCCGGATGCCCGCGCAGTGGTCGTCGACGTGGACCCAGTCCCTGACGTTGCCGCCGTCGCCGTAGAGCGGGACCTTGCGCCCCTGCAGGAGGTTGGTGACGAACAGCGGGATCAGCTTCTCCGGGTACTGGTAGGGCCCGTAGTTGTTGCCGCAGCGGGTGATGGAGACCGGCAGGCCGTGGGTGACCGCGTAGGCGAGGGCGATCATGTCGCCGCCCGCCTTGGCCGCCGAGTACGGCGAGCGCGGCCGCAGCGGCGTGTCCTCCTTCCAGGAGCCGACGTCGATCGATCCGTAGACCTCGTCGGTGGAGACCTGAACCACCCGCTGGGTGCCCGCGTCGAGGCACGCCTGCATCAGGGTCTGCGTGCCGAGCACGTTGGTCCGCACGAACTCCCCGGCGCCGGCGATGGACCGGTCCACGTGGGTCTCGGCCGCGAAGTTGATGACGAGGTCGTGGCCGGGCACCACGGCGGCCATCAGCTCGGCGTCACATATGTCGCCGTGCACGAAGTCGTGGGCGGCGCCCTCCAGGTTCGCCGGGTTGCCGGCGTAGGTGAGCTTGTCGACGACAGTCACGGTGGCACCGTCCGCGTTGAGCGTGCGGACGTAGTGGGAGCCGATGAAGCCGGCCCCACCGATGACCAAGATCTTCATCGGCGTTCCGGAGCGTGTGCCCCTGGCCTCGGCCACGGGCGGGACGCCCCTGCCTCCTTCCGATTGTGGTCGTGCGCGGGCTTGCGATGACCGAACGGTCCCCGGGCGGCCGCGAGGATCCCGCGGCCGGGCTGACGGGGAGGTGAAACACCTGCTGAGCCGGGGCGGACCGCGGCACCCGGCAGGGGTGGCCGCGGCCGGCCGCGGGGCAGGGACTCCAGGCCGTGCGGGCCGGGACGTCCCGGCCCCGGCCGTGGGGAGGATCTCAAGAGCTGATCTGAACCTTGCTGTGATCGCCCAGCACGAGACGGTGGGCTCTGGGAGTCTTGGGGGCGGGGGTGACCTCGACGTCGTGTCCGATCAGCGAGGACTCGATCCGGGACACCCCGGAGATCGAGGAGCGGGGCAGCACGATCGAGTATTCGATCTCGCTGCCGTTGATCACGCAGTCGGCCGCGATGGAGGTGAAGGGGCCGACGTAGCTGTCCAGGATCCGGGCCCCGGCGCCGACGATCGCCGGGCCGACGATGCGCGACCGCTCGACCACGGCGCCCGGCTCGACGACCACCCGGCCGATCAGCTCGCTGGCGCCGTCGACCCGGCCGTCAACGCGGCCGTCCAGGGACTCCAGGACCAGCCGGTTGACCTCCAGCATGTCGGTGACGTTGCCGGTGTCCTTCCAGTAGCCGGATATGACGGTGGACTCGACCTGGTGCCCCGTCTCGATCAGCCACTGGATCGCGTCGGTGATCTCCAGCTCGCCCCGCCACGACGGCTTGAGCTCGGTCACCGCCTCGTGGATCGCGGGAGTGAACAGGTAGACGCCGACGAGCGCCAGGTCGCTCTTGGGCTCGTCGGGCTTCTCCTCCAGCCCGATCACCCGGCCTCCGGCGTCGAGCTCCGCGACGCCGAACTGCCGGGGGTCGCCGACCTGGGTGAGCATGATCTGGGCGGACGGCCGATCATGGGCGAACCGCTCCACGATGCCGCTGATCCCGCCGACGATGAAGTTGTCGCCGAGGTACATGACGAAGTCGTCGTCGCCGAGGTAGTCGCGGGCGGTCAGCACGGCGTGGGCCAGCCCGAGCGGGGCCTGCTGGCGGATGTAGGTCACCTCCAGGCCGAAGGCGGAGCCGTCGCCGACGGCCGCCTCGATCTCCGCCTGCGTGTCGCCCACCACGATCCCGATCTCCCGGATGCCGGCCGCGGCGATGGCCTCGAGCCCGTAGAAGAGCACGGGCTTGTTGGCCACTGGGACAAGCTGCTTGGCGGAGGTGTGGGTGATCGGCCTCAGCCGAGTGCCCGACCCTCCGGCGAGCACGAGTGCTTTCACGGCTAGTAGGCCCCTTCTCCGCCGGTGACGGCACTCCAGGTCTTCCAGAGGATCTGCAGGTCCAGGAAGAGCGACCAGTTCTCGACGTAGCGCAGGTCGAGCCGGACCGACTCCTCCCAGGTCAGATCGGAGCGTCCGCTCACCTGCCACAGCCCGGTCATGCCGGGCTTGACGACCAGGCGACGGCGCACGTCCTCGCCGTACTGCTTGACCTCCTCGGGCAGCGGCGGCCGGGGCCCGACGAGCGACATCTCCCCGCGGAGCACGTTGAGCAGCTGCGGCAGCTCGTCGAGGGAGTAGCGGCGGAGGAAGGCGCCCACGCGGGTGATCCTTGGATCGTTCCTCATCTTGAACAGCACGCCGTCGAACTCGTTGTGCCGCTGGAGATCGATTTTGAGCCGTTCCGCGTCGTTGACCATCGTGCGGAACTTCACGACCCTGAACTCCCGGCCGCCCTTGCCCACCCTCACCTGCCGGAACAGCGCCGGCCCCGGGCTGGTCGCGCGGATCAGCGCGGTGATGACCAGCATGGGTACGGCCAGCACCAGCAGGGCCAGGCCCGCGCCGACCCGGTCGAACAGGCTTTTGGCCAGGTGCTTGGCGCCGTCGAACTCGGGGTGCTCGACGTGCAGCAGCGGCATCCCGGCCACCGGCCGGATGCTGATGCGCGGGCCCGCCACGTCCATCAGCGCGGGCGCGACGAACAGGTCGGTGCGGGCGTCCTCCAGGCCCCAGGCGAGCCGGCGCAGCGCGGCGCCGTCCAGCTCGGGGCAGGCCAGGATCGCCACGGCGTCGGCGTTGACCTCGGCCACCACGTCGGGGACGTCGCCGAAGCCCCCGAGCACCGGGACGCCGTCGACGTCGAGGCCGTCGGAGCCCGACGGCAGGCACGCGGCGACCACCGTCATGCCGTGGTGCGGCTGCCTGCGGAGCTGCATCACCAGGTCGAGCACCGACTCCCGGTGCCCGACGGCGACCACCTGGCGCATGTATTCCCCGAAGGACCGCCGCCGGTGGAGCCGTTTGCGCATGCGATAGCGGAAAACGATCGTGAGGATGAGCGCGAGAGGGAACATCGCCATCACGAAGCTACGGGCGATGGTCGTCTGCGTGGCGTAGGCCCCGATCGCGACAGCGGCCGTCAGACCGACGCCGCCGTCGAAGACCGCCCGGAACTCTTCCGTCCCCTCACCATGTGCACGCTTGCGATAAGCACCTCCCACCGCGAGCGAGAACGGCCACGCCAGGGCCAGACCCAGCCCCAGCAGCGCTTCCGTCCCCGGAATGAAGGCACCGAACCAGAGCCGGACCCCGAGGACCGACTCACAGGCGACCACCGCGCACGCGAGGTCGCCGGCCAGCAGAATCCGCGCATAGGAACGTGTCCAGATGCTCGGAGCGGTACGCACCGAACTGCCCAGGAGCGCGACAGCGGGCGCCTCTGTCCCCACTCTCATACCACCCCACCCAGATGCCCCGGCATTAACAGATAACGAGACGCCTGCCTCGTTTCATTGGTTGACAGATTTCTCTAATGCATCAGGAGCGTGGATACCCATGGAAATCCTAGAGATCAAGATTCGGCAGGGGAATACCGGCCTCCTGTCCACTACTGGCCTAAGTGGGGCAGAGAGAACATCTTGACGGAACGGTCCAAACATGTAGGACCGCCTGCCACGATCCGCCCGATGAGCAGGAATTAGTCGTACTCGAAATCCGGCAGGGGGGACGGGGGCTCAGGACTGCGCCAGACGACGACGTAATCGCCGCGGGCGGCGTCCACCGCCTCGCCGAGCCTGTCGAAGTCGAACTCCGGGAGGTAGCGGAGCCTGGTGAGGAAGGCGGTGTCGGTGGCCGCCTGGGGCACCACGCATCCCTGGCCCTCACGGTCAAGGAGTATGTAGATGACGTCCGGATCGCCCACCACCCGCACCTCGACGACGTCCTCCCACGCGAGGGCGTCAACGCTGCCGTCCGCGTAGTGGCGGGTCACGCCTTCTTCGGTGACGTATACGTAGGAATCCGGCACTGAATTGCCGTGCATGGCCGCGATTGTGACGACTTCAGGGCGTCCGGTGCAATAGAAGCGTGCAAGTCCGGCCATCGGCACGGGCCGCGACCTGCCGCCGCACGGCCGCGCACGGTGGGCCGCCGCACGGCCGGTGGGCCGCCGCACGGCCGGTGGTCCGCCCCACGCACGGTGGTCCGCCCCACGCACGGTGGTCCGCCCCACGCACGGTGGTCCGCCCCACGCACGGTGGTCCGCCGCACGCACGGTGGTCCGCCGCACGGCCACGTCCGGCAGGTCCCACCCGCGCCCGTGCCCGTGCCGCGGCGGCGATCCGCCGGGGAGCCGTCAGTCCGTGCCCCAGCCGTGGTCGAGGTGAGTGGCGACGGCCCGCCGCGCGCTCTCCGCGGGCCCCCTGCCGATCGCGTCGAGCAGCGCCCGGTGCTCGGCGACCAGGACGTCCCGGTCGGTGTAGACGGCGCGCAGCCGTACCAGGCCGAGGCGGGTCTCGGCGGCCAGCACGGCGTAGAGCCGCTCCAGCCGGGGACTGCCCACCGCGACGATCAGCGCCTGGTGCAGCGCCATGTGCTCGGCCACCACGTCGGACCAGGGGGCGTCACCGGGCAGCGCGGCCATCCGGGCCAGCGCCCCGTCGGCCTCCTCGACCCGCCGCCCGGCCAGGGCGGTGGCCATGAGGTCCTCCAGCGGGCGCCGCACGAACATCAGGTCGTCCAGGTCGGCCAGGGTGACCTCGGCCACCTGCGCGCTGCGGTGCCGTTCGCGCCTGAGCAGGCCCTCGTGCACGAGCACGGCCAGCGCCTCCCGGACGGTCGGCCGGGCCACGCCGTACAGGGTGGACAGTTCCTGTTCCGGCAGCGGGGTGCCCGGGGCGATCTCGCCGGAGAGCACCCGGCGGCGCAGGGCGTCGGCGAGGGCGTTGACGGCGGAGACGGGGCGGAGCGGGATGGTCACGCCGACGACTCTATTGCCGCGACCCGGCCCCGGCGGTCCGGACGCCGCTCGGGCAGGGCCACCACGGCCAGGCTCGCGCCGAGCAGCGCCAGCCCGCCGGCCGAGGCGAGCGTGAGCCGCTCACCGAGCACCGCGACGCCGAGCAGGGCGGCGACCGCTGGCTCGGCGAGGGCGAGGGTGGCGGCGGTCGCGACGGGGGTGGTGCGCAGGCCCCTGCCGTACAGGACGTAGGCCAGCGCGGTGGTGGCGCAGCCCAGGTAGAGGGCGGTGAGCAGGCCGCGCGGCTCGGCGAGCCAGGCGGTGCCCGTCCACAGCAGGACCGGGAGCATCACGACCGCGGCCCCGCCGAACATCGCCCCCATCACCGCGCCGGAGGGGGCGCCCGCGCCGATCACCCGGGCCGCCGCCACTGCGTAGAAGGCGTACAGCAGACCGCCGACCAGCGCGATCAGGATCCCGTCCAGCCGCGCCTCGCCCCCTCCGCCGGTGAGCACGGCGCAGCCCGCGATCGCCACCGCGGTCGCCCCGGCCCAGCGCCGGGTGGGCGGCACCCGGTTGAGCAGCCAGGAGAGCAGGCCGGTGAAGACCGGGCCGCTGCCGATGGCGACCACGGTGCCGATGGCCACGCCGGTCCGGCTGACCGCGGCGAAGAAGCAGAGCTGGTAGGCGGCCACGGCCAGCGCGGCCGCCAGCAGCAGGCCCCGGTGCGGCAGGGACCGGAGGGCCGGCCCCGCGGCGACGGCGAGCACCAGGCCGCCGATCACCAAGCGGGCGGCGGCCAGGGAGACCGGGTCGACGCCGGCGACGAGCAGGCCGGCGGTGCCTGCGGTGCCCCAGAGCACGGCGGCTCCGACAACGGCGAGCTTCATGGCTAGATTGTCTGACAACTAGACAATTCAGTCAAGCGCGGGCGGCCCCCTCCCGTTTTCCCGGGGATCCGTGCGGGTAGCTTGGCCTGGTGAGACATCGGGGAATCGCCGCGGTCCTGTCGGCGGTGGCGCTGCTGAGCGGGTGCGCGCCCGCCGGGTCCGCCGCGGGTCCGGACACCCGCCACTCGGCACCCGCCAGGCCGGGGGCCTCACCGGCGACGGCCGGCACGGCCCGGACCGTGCCCGGCGCGCTGCCCGTCAGGGCGCTGTCGGCGCTACCGCCCGAGGCCGCCGCCACCTGGCGGCTGATCCGCGACGGCGGGCCCTTCCCCTACCCCCGCGACGGCGTGGTCTTCCAGAACCGGGAGCGCCTTCTGCCGGTCAAGGCACGGGGCCACTACCGCGAATACACCGTGCCGACCCCGCGGAGGTCGGACCGGGGCGCGCGGCGGATGGTCAGCGGGGGCGGCGCCGGCGAGATCTACTACACCGCGGACCACTACCGGTCCTTCGTGGCCGTCGACGTGCGGAGGTGACCCGCCTTGCCCAGGGGAACGTTCGAGGAGCGCGCGGCGGCCGGCCCCGGGGAGGTGCGGCCCGACGCCGCCCCGCACCGGATCGGCGGCTCGGCGATCACCACCTCCGCCGACGCCATGGCCGCGATCGCCGAGGCCCTGTCGTTCCCCGACTACTTCGGGCACAACCTCGACGCGCTGTACGACTGCCTGACCGACCTGACGTGGCTGCCGGCGGGCGAGCACCTGCTGGTCTGGTCGGACTCCTCGGTGCTGCGGGCCGCCGACCACCCGGCCTACGAGGCGATCCGCACCGTGCTCACCGAGGCCGTCGCCGACGACGCCCCCGGCGAGGCCTTCCTGTCCGTCCTGCTCTTGACCGACTGAGCCGTCGCCACGCAGTGCGCGCACATGGCCCCGTTGTCCCGGCCCTCCGCACAGGTGCACCACCAGTGCAGGACTCCGTCGGCGAGCCGGAACTCCACACGCGCGGCGCCGTCGTCCACCTCGGCGGCCACCACCGACGGGCTGAACCTGACCAGCTGCACCGCGCCCGACTTCTCCAGCTCACCGCCGCGGGCCAACGCCGCCTGCCCGGCGCGGTCGGCCTCCGCCCCGATCAGCTCCGCGATCTCTTTCATGGGCCCCTCCCCCTCCATAACTAGGACGTGCCCGGAGGCGCGATGGTTCGCAGTAGCCCAAAAGCTATAAATCCTTTCTTGATATGAATCACCGACATCTCTGGTCGCGGATGAGCAGCGTTGCTAGGGTTTCGCCACTGTTAACCGCACATATCCGTAGTGCGAGGTACTATGGCCGGCCGCAGCCACTCGATCAGGGTCAAGATTTTCACCCTCCTTCTCGTGCCGATTGTCTCGCTTGTAGCGATTTGGGCATTTGCGGCGACCCTCACCCTGCGGAGCGGCCAGGATCTGCTGCGGGCCAGCGAAGGCTACGAGCGCGGAATCCTGCCCACCCGGACGGTCACCACCGCGCTCCAGCACGAGCGGCTGCTGTCACTGGCCGCCCTGGGCGACTCGGCCGTCCCGCGCACCGACCTCGACGCCCAGCGCATCCAGACCAACACCGCGCGGGCGGAGCTGGAACGGCTGGTCCCCGCGCTCCAGGAGAGCACGACCCCGGCCGTGTGGGACCGTCTGGTCCGTCTGCTGGCCGCGATGGAGCGGCTCACCGAGGTCCGGAGCGGGGTCGACACCCACACCGCCGGCCGGATGCAGACCCTCGACGCCTACAGCGGGATGATCCAGGCGGCCTTCGAGGTCTACGACAAGATCCGGATCTCCTCGGACATCGACCTGAACGACCAGACCCGCGCCGTCGTCCTGATGGGGCGCAGCCGCGAGATGCTCAGCCGGCAGGCGGCCCTGATCGCCGGCGCCGTGGCCGAGGGCAGCATGAGCGCCGAGGAGCGCGCCGCGTTCAGCGAGCTGGCCACCGGCCGCAGGCTGCTCTACTCCCTGGGCTTCGACCAGTTCGACGAGGAGTTCCAGGGGCTCTACCGGGACCTGCAGAGCTCGGCCGCCTACACCTCGTTCGAGCGGATCGAGAAGGCCGTCACCACGGCGGCCCGGCCCGAACCCTCCTGGGTGACGGTCTCGGCCGAGCTCTCCGACACCTTCGACGGCCTCGGCGGCCAGGTCAGCAGGGGCATCACCGAACGGTCCGGACCGCTGGCCACCGGCATCCTGGTCCAGATCGGGATCGCCGGCGGCCTCGGTCTGATCGCGGTCGCGGTGTCCATCTTCGTCTCGGTGCGCTTCGGCCGCCGGATCGGCACCGAGCTCATCGGCCTCCAGCAGGCGGCCCTCGACCTGGCGCACAAGCGGCTGCCGGACGTGGTCGAGCGGCTGCGCAAGGGCGAGGACGTCTGCTCCGAGGCCCGGGAGCTGAACTACGGCACCACCACCGAGATCGTGAACGTCGGCAAGGCGTTCTCCTCCGTCCAGCGGACCGCCGTCGAGGCGGCCGCCGGCCAGGCCCAGATGCGCAAGAGCGTCAACAAGGTCTTCGTGAACCTGGCCAGGCGCAGCCAGTCGCTCCTGCACCGGCAGCTCTCCATGCTGGAGACGATGGAACGGCGGGCCAGCGACCCGGAGACCCTGGAGGACCTGTTCGGCCTGGACCATCTGACCACCCGCATGCGCCGCCACTCCGAGGGACTGATCATCCTGTCCGGCGCGGTCCCGGGCCGGGGCTGGCGGACGCCGGTCGCGATCTACGACGTGGTCCGCGCCGCCGTCGAGGAGGTCGAGGACTACCAGCGCGTGACGGTGAACGTGCCGCAGGGCCCCTCGGTGGTCGGCTCGGTCGTGACCGACGTGATCCACCTGGTGGCCGAGCTGGTGGAGAACGCCGCCATCTTCTCGCCCCCGCACACCACGGTGAGCGTCCACGGCGAGGCGGTGGCCAGGGGCTATGTCATCGAGGTGGAGGATCGCGGGCTCGGCATCACCCCGGCCGAGATGGCCCAGCTCAACGAGCGGCTGGCCGACCCGCCGGAGTTCGACCTGGCCGACAGCGACCGGCTCGGCCTGTTCGTCGTGACGCAGCTCGCCGCCCGGCACGGCATCCGCGTCTCGCTGCGCCCCTCCCCCTTCGGCGGCACCACGGCGATCGTGCTCCTGCCGGGCGAGCTGGTCGTCGACGCGACCGGCCCGCGGGCCGCCTACTCGGCCGAGGTCGAGTGGATCACCACTGACAGCGGCCTCCCCAAGCGGGTACGGCAGGCCGCGCCCGAGCGCCAGGCCGTGCCGGCGCGGCGGCCCGTGCCCGTCGAGGCGCCGGAGCCGGCCCCGAGCAGTGTGATGACGTCGTTCCGCGACGGATGGCGCCGTGCGGAGCAGGAAAGCGGGGCGGAATGACGGAACGCTGGCTCGACCAGGACGCCGGTCCCATCGTCCGCCCGTACACGCTCACCCGCGGCCGGACCCGGGCCGCCGGGGCCCGCTTCGACCTGATCGCCATCGTGGTGGCGATCAGGAAACCGCCGCAGGACCTGCCGCCCGAACACACCGTGATCATGGATTCCTGCCGCCTGCCGATCTCGGTGGCCGAGCTGGCCTCGGAGATCGAGATGCCGATCGGGGTGATCCGGGTGCTCCTCGGCGACCTGCGCGAATCCGGCCTGATCACCATGCGGCTCCCCGCGGGCGATGTCGCGCTCCCCCAGGAGAGCGTGCTGCGGGACGTGCTCGCCGGCCTCAAGGCGCTGTAGCCTCCAGCGCGTCGCCACCTCCTCCAGGACGCGGCCTCCTCCAGGACGCCGCCTCCTCTAGAACGCGGCCCCCTCGGGGCACCGCGGCTCACCGGTGCGGTGAGACGCCGCCCCCGGCCCGTGCTGCGGGTCAGTCGGTGGCCAGGCGGGCGTGCCGTTCCACGTCGTACCGCACCCCGTCGTAGCACAGCTTGGCCCGCTCGACCCCCTCGGGCCGGAAACCCGCCCTGGTCGCCACCGCGCAGGAGGCCGCGTTGTTGATCCGGTGTCCCAGCTCCAGCCGGAAGAGCCCGCGCTCCCGGAACGCCCAGTCCGCCAGCTTGCGGGCCGCGGCCACGGCCACCCCGCGCCCCCTGGCGTGCGGCGACGTCCAGTAGGACACCCAGCCGGTGTCGTGCGCGTCGATGTTGCTCACCGCGACGTTCCCCACGACGCTGCCGTCCACCACCACGGCGAACGCCTGCGCGTCGTCCCGGAAGCCCCACACTCCCATCCACTCCAGTGCCGCCTGGGGTGTGTCGATCGGCCGGGCCGCCTGCTGCGCCATGTCCGGCGAGCCGAACGCGTCGAGCAGGGCCGGCGCGTCGTCGGGCCGCCAGCCCCGCAGTTCCACCTCGATCATGCCGTGCAGGGTATTGCCCCGGCGGGGATGCCGGAAGCCCCGCGACCGCGCCGGACGGCCCGGGCCATCCGCAGATCTTGTGAGAGCGCTCCCACGAAAGGCATCATTGCCCCCATGACCACAGTCAGGCCGTACCACCCCGGCGACCGCGCCGCCCTCCACGACATCTGCGTGCGGACCGCGCACGACGGTGGCGACTCCCGGCACATCTACCCGGACCTGGAGCTGATGCCGAGCATTTTCGCAGCTCCCTACGCGTTTCTGGAGCCGGAGCTGACCTTCGTCCTGGACGACGGGGACCGCGCGGTCGGCTACGTGCTCGGCACGGCCGACACGGCCGCCTTCGTCGGCTCCTTCCGCTCCGCATGGCTGCCCCGCATGAGAGAGCGTTTTCCCGCCCTCGACGGACCGCCCGCCACTCCGAGCGAGACGATGATCGATCTGATGTACCGCCCCGAGCGGATGATCCTCCCGGAGCTGGCCGCGTATCCGGCGCACCTCCACATCGACCTGCTCCCGGACCACCAGCGCAAGGGCCACGGCCGCGCACTGATGAACGCCTTCCTCGACGCGCTGCACCACAAGGGGGTGCCGGCGGTGCACCTGGGCATGGTCACCGCCAACACCCCGGCCAGGGCCTTCTACGACCGCCTCGGCTTCCACGAGATCCCGGTCGCCGACCCCGGCCCCCTCACCTATCTCGGCCGGCGAACGGACCGGACAGCGCCGCCCACTGCAGCAGCATGATGGTCTTCGCGTCGGCGATCTCCCCCGACTCGATCATCGCGAGCGCCTTCGCGAAGGGCAGCTCCACCAGCTCGATCTCCTCGCCGTCGTCGGCCAGCCCGCCGCCCTCGGAGGTCCGCCGGTCCGGGCTGTAGGGCGCGGCGAAGAAGTGCACGCGCTCGGTGACCGAGCCGGGGCTCATGTAGACGTCGAAGACGTGCCGGACCTCGCCGATGTCGTAGCCCGTCTCCTCCGACGCCTCCCGCCGGATCGCGGTCTCCGCGTCGTCGTCGTCGAGCAGGCCGCCGGCCGTTTCGAGGAGGAACCCGTCGGGATGGCCGTTGACGTAGGCCGGATAGCGGAACTGCCGGATCAGCAGGACCGTCGCCCGGTCGGCGTCGTAGAGCAGCACCGTCGCGCCGTTGCCGCGGTCGTAGGTCTCGCGCTCCTGGGTGGTCCAGCTCCCGTCCAGGCGCAGGTAGTCGAACGTCGTCCTGCGCAGTACGTACCAGCTCGACGAGAGCAGATCCACCTCGCGCACCCGGACCCGGGGGTTGCCGTCCAGGTCGCGCCCGGCCTGGTCCAGGCCGGTACGGCCACGCCGGTCGGGGACGTTCACCCCGGGGACCTCACCGGGGACCTCGCCGGGGAGCGGAGCCCTCCGGTCCCCCGTCGCTCCCTCCGGCCCGGCCGCCGGCGGCACGTCCGGGGCGGCGGCCACCGGCCGGCCGTACGGCTCCCGCGCGGGCGGATCGGTCAAGGGCGTGCGCGACGGGCCGTCCGCTCCTGCAGGTGTTCGCATGGCAGCCAGTCTGCACCAACGCCGGAGGACCCCCGGACGCGCCGGCCGCCCGCATCCGATCGGGAGTCCCAGATAGTTCCGGGGACAGGTGGGCACTCAGCCCGTATGAGCGACGATTCACAGGGCCACGACTTCCGCGGGAACAACTTCAGGGACGGCCCCCCGGACCGGCCCAGGACGATGGGGGAGATAGCACTGAACCTGGCGGTCAGCGAGGCGCTGGCCAACCACGGCCACCACGCGCTGGTCAACGCGCACGAGAGCGCCGCCGACAACCACGAGCTCATGGCCCGGGCGGGAGTGGGCGATGTCGACGAGCACCTCGACCTGGCGCGCTGGCACCGCTGGTGCGCGGTCGTCGAGGACCAGCTCGCCGACGAGGCGGACCTGCGGACCCCGGCCAGACGGGACGGGGACCCCTGAGGGCGCGGGCACGGCCGGCCGCTGCTTCTCCCGCGCACGGACCGTAGACCCCCCGCGCACGGACCGCGCCACGGCGGAGCCCGCCCGGCCACCGGGCCGCCGGGCGGCTCCCGCCGTTCACTCCGGGATCTTGAGCACCACCACGGCGATGTCGTCGCAGGGCAGGCCGGACTGGAAGGCCACCACCTCGTCCGTCAGGTGCCTGGCGATGCCCGCCGCGTCCGCGTCCCGGCAGGCGCTGAGCACCTGCTCCATCCTCTCCTCGCCGAACAGCTCGTCGCCGGCCCGTCCTTCGATGACGCCGTCGGTGTAGAAGACGACGGTGTCCCCCGGGGCGAGGTCGACGGTGACGTCGTGGAGGTCCACGGTCTCCAGGATCCCCAGCACGGTCCCGGGCCGGCCGACCAGGCCGAGCCGCCCCTCACGGGAGATGCGGACGGCGGGCGGGTGGCCGCCCAGGGAGAGGGTGAGGCGGAAGCGGTCGTGCGCGTCCCGGTGCACCTGCGCGTAGACGGCCGTCAGGAACCGGTCCGTCTGCTCGCCGAGCAGCACCTCGTTGAGGGCGGCGAGGACCGCCGAGGGTCTGCTGTCCCGCAGGGGCGCGGCCCGGAGGGTGTAGCGGGCCAGGCTGGTGACGACGGCCGCCGCCACCCCCTTGCCGCACACGTCTCCCAGGGTGAGCGCCCAGCCGTCCACGATCTCGTACATGTCGTAGAAGTCGCCGCCGACCTCGTCGCCCTGTCCGGCCGGCCGGTAGGTCCCGGCCACGTCCATGCCGGGGACGCGGGGCAGCGCCGGCGGGATGAAGCTCCGCTGCAGGGTCCGGGCGAGGTCGGTCGCCTGCCGCTGGGACCGTTCCGCCCGCTGCCGCGCCCGCAGGAGCTCGCGCTCGTAGTCCCTGCGGTCGCTGGCGGCGACGACACCGATCCAGATCTGCTCCGGCCGGGTGGGGGTCCGCTCCCGCATCACCGCGTTGAGCAGGACCGGGACCCGGCGCCCGTCGACGCGTCTCAGGTCGACCGCGACCTCCCTGACCACCGCCTGCAACGCCAGCAGCGGGGCGAAGTGCGTCTCGTAGAAGATGCGGTCGCCGACCGCCAGCAGGTCGTGAATCCGGTACCGGCCGACCAGCTCGTCCCTGCGGTAGCCCGTCAGGGCGAGCAGCGTGCGGTTGACCCTGGTGATCGTGCCGTCGCCCCGCGTGGTGAGATAGCCGCACGGAGCGTCCTCGTACAGCTCCTCCAGCTCCTCCACCGCGCCCCGGGTCACCTGCGCGTCATCACGGATGGCCATGGACCTCCGCCCGCAGGAACGCCTTGATCGCGGCGATGGTCTCCTCGGGGGCGCTCAGATTGGGGCAGTGTCCCGTCGCCCGCATCAGCGTCAGCTCGCTGCCGGGGATCGCGCGGTGGACGTAGTGGCCCACCTGCGTCGGGGCGAGCGCGTCCTTCGAGCACTGCAGGATCAGCGAGGGCACGGTCACCTTCGGGAGATCGTCCCGGTTGTCGGACAGGAACGTCGTCCTGGCGAACTGCTTGGCGATCTCCGGGTCGGTACGGCAGAAGCTGTTGGTCAGCTCCTCCCCCAGCTCCGGGCGGTCCGGATTTTCCATGATCATCGGAGCCATCCGGCTCGACCACCCCAGGTAGTTGCTGTCGAGCGAGGCGATGAGCTCCTCGATGTCGGCGCCGCTGAACCCGCCGACGTAGTCGCCGTCGTCGATGTAGCGGGGTGAGGGCGCCACCAGGATCAGCTTGGCGAACCGGCGGGGTTCGCGGATGGCCGCCAGCACGCCGACCATCGCGCTGACCGAGTGCCCGACGAAGACGGCCCCGGTGAGGTCCAGCTCGTCGCAGACGTCGAGGACGTCCTGCGCGTAGCCGTCGAGCGACATGTAGCGCTCGGCGGAGTAGGCGGACATCTCCGAACGGCCGGCTCCGACGTAGTCGAACAGGACGACCTCGTACTCGTCCTCGAAGGCGGGGGCCACGTATCGCCACATGGCCTGGTCACAGCCGAACCCATGGGAGAAGACCATGGGCCTGCCGCCCCTGCGGCCGGTGACCTTGACGTTGTTGCGGGCCATGATGTCCATTGCCTGACTTTAGCCATCACACTATAAATAACGACAAAAGCCTCAGCAAGGGCGGATATAAATCCTCAACATCACAAAATTGCTGTAAAGCGAAACATAGCTTCAAACCTGAGGATAAGCCTTATTTACCCCCGTTTTCCAGGGGCCGGCAGGACGGCCGCCGGCGCCGCGGGAGGCGCCGGCGGGGCGGCCGGAGAGGTCATGCCCAGGTCATGCCCGCCCCGGCATGCCGCCGACCGCCCACCCCGACACGCCGCCGGCCGCCCGCCCCGCACCTGCCCGGGGCACCGCCGGGCCTCACATGTTGATCATGTGGCCCGCCAGGCCGTGGATCGCCTCCTTGACCGCCTCGCCGAGCGTGGGATGGGCGTGCACGTTACGCGCGACCTCGTGGACCGTCAGGTCCCACTGCTGGGCCAGCGTCAGCTCGGGCAGCAGCTCGGTGACCTCCGGCCCGATCAGGTGGGCGCCGAGCAGCTCTCCGTGCTCGCCGTCACTGACGATCTTGACGAACCCGGCGACGTCCCCCAGCCCGTGGGCCTTGCCGTTGGCGGTGAAGGGGAACTTGACCACCTTGACGTCGAAGCCCTGCTCACGGGCCTGCGCCTCGGTGAAGCCGAAGCTGGCGATCTGCGGCTGGCAGTACGTCGCCCGCGGGATCATCACGTAGTCGAGCTCCATCGTCTCCTCGTCGGCGATGGTCTCCGCGGCGATGATCCCCATGGACTCGGCCGCGTGCGCGAGCATCAGCTTGGCGGTCACGTCGCCGATGGCGAAGATGTGCGGCACGCTCGTACGGCACCGGCCGTCGACGTCGATGGCGCCCCGGTCGGTCAGCTTGACGCCCGTGCTCTCCAGCCCGTAACCGGTGACGCGCGGCTGGAAGCCGATCGCCTGCATCACCTTGTCGGCCTCAAGGACCTGCTGCCGCCCGTCGCGCGAGACCGTCACCCGCACCTTGTCGCCGGAGTCGTCGATGGACTCCACCCGGGTCGAGGTCAGCACCTCGATGCCGAGCCGCTTGTAGCGCCGCGCGAGCTCCGCCGAGACCTCCTCGTCCTCCAGGGGGACGACGCGGTCGAGGAACTCCACGACCGTCACCTTGACGCCGTAGTTGTGCAGCACGTAGGCGAACTCGACCCCGATCGCGCCCGCACCCGCGATGACGATGCTCCCGGGGAGCTCGTCGCTCAGGATCTGCTCCTCGTAGGTGACGACCCGGTCCGTCACCGACGTCCCCGGCAGCAGCTTCGTGGTCGCGCCCGCGGCGATGATGCAGTGGTCGAACGTCACCGTCTGGGCACTGCCGTCCCGGCCGGCCACCTGCAGCGTGTTGGCGTCGACGAAGGTGCCGCGGCCGTCGTACTCGGTGATGCCGTTCTTCTTCATCAGGTAGTGCACGCCCTTGACCCGCCCGTCGGCGACCTTGCGGCTGCGGTTGAAGGCCTCCGCGTAGTCGAAGGTGACCTGGCCCTCGACGCGGATGCCGTACGTCTTGGCCTCGTGCGTGAACAGGTGGGCGAGCTCGGCGTTGCGCAGCAGCGCCTTGGAGGGGATGCATCCCACGTTGAGACAGACGCCACCCCAGTAGCGCTCCTCGACGATGGCGGTGCTGAGTCCCAGCTGGGCCGCTCGGACGGCGGCCGTGTATCCACCCGGGCCCGCGCCGAGGACGACGACGTCATAGTGAGTGCTCATGCATCGGACGATATTGAATGGGGGGCCGGCCACTCCACGGGGGGTGGCCGTCGACCCGCCGGGCAGCGGGTGCCCGCCGCCGGCCGCCGCCGGGAGGACGCGCCGCGACCCGCCGGCGTCATCCCTCCCGGATCGCGTACGTCAGGACCCGCTCGCTGAGCAGCCCCTCGATGACGTCGAGGAAGCCCAGCACGGCCTCGGCGATGGCGTCGGGATCCTCCCCCGTGACGGTGCGCCTGCCGATCTCGCCGAGGACCTGCGCGTGGACCCAGCCGATCTGCGCGGCGACGAGCCTGGGCAGCGGGTCGTCGGGCGCGGCCTCCGTCTCCTCGGCGAGCACGTCGGCCAGGGCGGCGGTCATCTGCCAGGCCAGCCCCTCCAGCCGGGCGACGAGGGTGGGGGCGGCCCGCATCATCTCGAGGAAGCGCCCGAACCCCTCGGTCAGGCCCAGGGTGCGGTCGCGGCGGAGCAGCTCCTGCCGGAGGTGTCCGAGCACCGCCGCCGCGGCGGAGCGGCCCGCCTCCCGGGCTCGGACGATGTCCGCCAGCCGCCGGCCGGAGACCTCCTCGGGGGGCAGGACCAGGTCTTCCTTGGCCTCGAAGTAGTTGTAGAGGGTGTTGACCGAGACCTCCGCCGCCGCGGCGACCTCGGCGATGGTGACCTGGTCGAACCCGCGTTCCACGAACAGCTCGGTGGCCACCGTGGTGATGTGCCGCCGGGTCCGGCGCTTCTTGCGCTCCCGCAGCCCCTCGGGGGCACCGGCTCCGGCCGGGACGGAATCGATCACGATCGGTAATTTTACTTCACTGCAAACTTGGAGTCAGCTTCACGTTGGCCGCCCGCGCGACGCCGCAGCCCCGCCGGGGCGTCGCCGCGTGCGCGCTCGACTCCGGGGCCGTCAGCCTCCCGCGAGGGGTGACCCGCCGCGGCGCAGGAGCGCGAGCAGGCGGGGCAGCGGTATCGCGTGCAGGGTCCGCCCGCCCATGCCCGTCGTGGTCGTCGCGGTGAACAGCGAGTTCAGTACGGCCTCCTCGACGGCGTCGAGCGCCGCCTCGAACAGCGGGCTCAACGCCGCGTCCCGGGGCGGGGCGCCGCCGGGCCGGACCGAGAAGGCGATGCCGTAGTCCCCGCTGCCGTGGCTGTAGGAGGCGCCGACCCGGCCCAGCCCGAACACCGCGCGCCGCGCCAGGCGGGTGAGCTGGCGGGCGTCGAGGGGCGCGTCGGTCGCGACGACGACCATGCATGACCCCACGTCCGGGGTGTCGGATCCGGTCAGCCCCAGGGACGCCGGTGTGACGGTGGAGCCCAGGACGCGCAGCGTGCCGCCGAAGTTCGCCTGCACCAGCACGCCGATGGTGACCGGCCCGCCCGCCAGGTCGAGCACCCGGGAGGCGGTGCCGACGCCCGCCTTGAACCCCAGGGCTCCGGTGCCGGTGCCCGCTCCGACGCACCCCTCCGCCACCGGCCCCGGCGCGGCACTGTGGACGGCCTCCAGCACCTGCTCCTCACCGACCGGGCGGGCCCGGATGTCGGAGAGGTATCCGTCGTTGCACTCCCCCACGACCGGGTTGAAGGTCCGCACGTCCGCGCAGTCGGGCCGGGCCAGCATCCAGCTCACCACCGCGTCGGCCGCGCGGAAGGCCGACAGCGTCGCGGTGAGCACGACGGGCGCCTCGATCAGCCCGAGCTCGGCCAGTTGGGTGGCGCCGACCAGCTTGCCGTGGCCGTTGCCGGCGAACAGGCCCGCCGGCAGCGGCGCGTGCGGGCCGACGCCGTCGGGGACGATCGCGGTCACGCCGGTGCGGATGTCGGGCTCCCGCAGGACGGTGCAGTGCCCGACGCGTACGCCGGGCACGTCGGTGATGGCGTTGTGCTCTCCCGGCCCGTGCTCGCCGATCACGATCCCGAGATCACGCGCGCGTCGACCGCGCCCCGTCGCGTTCATTGGTCACCTTCCGTCAGCGGCCCCAGGCCGGGCCCGGTCAGCACAGGGCCGAGCATGATCCTGCCCTAACGTGGCCCGGCGCCGGCACCGCGGAGCGCCCGGTCGGCCACCTCCACCGGCGACCGGTCAGTATCTGCGCGAGCCATGGCCGCCGAACAGGGATCCGATCACCTCGTCGACGCGGCTGAGGATGTCGGAGTCCCCGCCACCGACGCCGGAGCCCTTGCGGCCGGGCGGCCGGACGGTGCTCCCGGAGGACACCCGGTCGCCGGTGCGGTCACCCCCGTAGTACCAGCCGTAGGAGCCGCGGCCGGACCCGTCGTCGCCGGCCCGGCACCTCTCGTCGTCGACGACCCGGTAGCCGCCGTCGGCCCCGAGCGAGTCCAGATCCACGCAGTGGGCCGAGCTCTCCCGGCGGCCGTCGTCCTCAGGGCGCCACGCCGACCAGAAGCTCACGCCCAGCACGGAGAGCAGGACGACGGTGATCAGGACGGCGGCGAGCCTGCCCGTGCAGCCTGACGGTTCCTCGGGCGGTTGTGGATCGTCCGCGGGATCGGACAGCCGTCTGGGCACATACGGCTCGTCTGCTTGAGTCATCATCGCTTCCCTGCTGCTGTGCGGGTGTCACGAGCCCGCGCCGTCCGGTGGCCGGTGTCCGCTCCGGCGGCGTCTCCGCCACCGGCCGAACTCTGCTGGCTGGGACTTGTCGCTTACTTGTGGGCGGTTGAGACGGCGGTACGTGTGGGCGGTTGAGACGGCGGTACTTGTGGGCGGTTGAGACGGCGGCGGATCCCCCATGCCGTTTGGCCTGATCTTTTCGTGTATTGACCATCAGGCCACTTCCGGCCTCCAACCGGCCACTGCGATGCTTGCCGGCATGACAGAGACGATGATGCGCGCGATCAGCCAGGACGTCCTGGGCGGCCCCGAAGTGCTGAAGGAGACAGCGGTACCACGCCCCGCGCCGGGCCCGACCGAGGTGCTGGTGCGGGTGCACGCGGCCGGGGTCAATCCGACCGACTGGAAGCACCGCGCCACGGGCGGCCAGCTGGGGCGGCCGCCGTACGTCCTCGGCTGGGACGTCTCCGGCGTCGTCGAGTCCGTCGGGGTCGGGACGGCGCTCTACCGGCCGGGCGACGAGGTGTTCGGCATGCTGCGCTACCCGTACGGCCACGGCGCGTTCGCCGAATACGTGGCCGCCCCCGCCCGCACGTTCGCCCGCAAGCCCCGGGGGATCGACCACGTGCAGGCGGCGGCGCTCCCGCTGGCCGCGCTGACCGCGTGGCAGGCGCTGGTGGACACCGCGGGGGTGGAGGCCGGGCAGCGGGTGCTCATCCACGCCGCCGCGGGCGGAGTGGGCCATCTCGCGGTGCAGATCGCCAAGGCCCGGGGGGCTCACGTCATCGGTACGGCGAGCGCCGCCAAGCACGCGTTCCTGCGCGGGCTGGGCGCCGACGAGCTCATCGACTACCGGAGCGTGGACTTCGCCGAGGTGGTCGGAGACGTCGATGTGGTGATCGACACGATGGGCGGCGACTACGGGCCGCGCTCGCTGCGCACCCTGCGCCGGGGCGGCGTCATCGTGTCGCTCGTGCTGTCCAATCTGCGTCCGGACCTCCACGCCCAGGCCGAGGAGCTGGGCGTCCGCTCGGAGTCCATGCTCGTGGAGCCGGACCACGCCGCCCTGAAGGCGATCGCCGCGCTGGTCGAGGAGGGCGAGCTGCGCGCCGAGATAGACACGGTGCTGCCGCTGGAGCAGGCGGCCAAGGCGCACGAGCTCGGCGAGACGGGCCGCACCACCGGCAAGATCGTGCTCACCGTGGAGCCCTCCACGGGCCGATAGGACCCCGCCGGCGTATTCCGGTTGACACCACTCCGCTTGTAGTACTACGGTCTGAATCACTACAAGCGAAGTACTACAAACGGAGTGATCGTATGCGGAAGCTGGTCTACTACGTCGCCCTCTCCATCGACGGCCGCATCGCCGGCCCCGGCGGCGAGTTCGACTTCTACCCGCTGGCGGACGACATGGCGGCGTGGATGAACACCGACTACCCGGAGACCGTCCCCGGCCACGTGCGCGCCCAGATCGGCCTCGACGCGCCGAACCGGCGTTTCGACACGCTGGTGATGGGCCGCGGCACCTACCAACCGGCGCTCGACGCCGATATCACCAGCCCCTACCCGCACCTGAAGCAGTACGTCGTCTCGACCACGATCCCCGAGATCGCCGATCCCGGGGTGGAGCTGGTCCCCGGCGACCCCGTCGGGCTGGTGCGCCGGCTGAAGCGGGAGGAGGGCCTGGACATCTGGCTGTGCGGGGGCGGGAAGCTGGCCGGGGCCCTGTTCCCGGAGATCGACGAGCTGATCGTCAAGAACTACCCCGTGGTCGCGGGCGCCGGCCTGCCCGCCTTCGCCGGAGAGTTCCGCCCCACACTCTTCACCCCGACCCAGAGCCGGTCCTTCAGCAACGGCGCCACCGTCACGTGGTACGGCAGGGCGTGAGACCCGGACGGCCCTCCCGCCGGGAGGCGACGGCCCGGCGCTCGCCATGACGCCGGGCCCGCGGCCCGCACCTCCGCCCGGCGACGACAGAGCCGCCCGGCGACGACGGAACCGCACGGTCCTCCGCCCGGCGACAACGGAAGCACGGACCTCCGCCCCGGGGCCGCACGACGATGGAATACACCTCTCACGCTCTGGGCCGTCCCGAGCGGCATGGGCTCTCGTACCATGTCTACGTGCTCGCCCTTTTCCGCTCCGTGTGGGACGAGCCCCGTCCCGCCGACCCGCCGTCACGGGTGTGGCGGGACTGGGCACTCGTGGGAGTGCTCGTGCCGGTCGCGATCCTCGAAGGAGTCCTGCGGCCGGATCTTCCCTGGCGGGCCGTCTCGCTGATCGTCACTGTCGGGCTGGTGCCCACCTTGCTGTGGCGCCGGACCAGACCGCTGCTGATGGTCGCGATCGTCTTCACCACCACGAGCCTGGCCCCGCTGCTGACGGCCGGCGACGCCCCGGAGACATACACGCTGGCGTACGTGCTGATCGTGCTGTACTCGCTGTTCCGGTGGGGGTCCGGACGCGAGGTCACGGCCGGACTGACGATCATGATCGCCGCGGTCTCCCTCTCGCTGCCCCTCGGCCGCCTCACCCCCGGTGACACGGTCGGCGCGTTCGCCGTCACGTTCTCGGCCGTCGCCCTGGGCGGGGCGCTCCGCTACCGGGCCGGGGCGAGAACACGCGAGCTCGACCAGATCAAGCTGCTCGAACGCGAACAGCTGGCCCGCGACCTGCACGACACCGTCGCCCATCACATCTCGGCGATGGCGATCCGGGCACAGGCGGGCCTCGCCACGTCGGCATCACGGCCGGACACCGCGACCGAGGCACTCCACGTGATCGAGGCCGAGGCGGCACGCGCCCTCGACGAGATGCGCGCCATGGTCCGTCTCCTGCGCCGGGACGGACGCGCGGACCTGACGCCCGGCCGCCACATCACCGACCTCGAACAGCTCGCGAGCCGAGGCGGCTCCGGCCCGTCCGTCGACGTGGAGATCTCGGGTGACCTCGGCGGCCTCCCCCCGTCGGTCGAGGCCGCCGTCTACCGCATCGCCCAGGAGTCGGTCACCAACGCCCGGCGGCACGCCCGGCACGCCACCCGTGTCGAGGTCCGCGTCGTCGCCGACGACACATCCGTGCGCCTGCGGGTGAGCGACGACGGCGACAGCGGCCTCATGCGCCCGGCCGCGCCGCCGGGATACGGGCTCATCGGCATGACCGAACGCGCTGACCTGCTCGGCGGCACCTGCGAGGCCGGTCCCGGCCCCGACCGGGGCTGGACCGTGACCGCCGTCCTGCCCCGGGCCGGAGCGGTGAGGTGAGCATCCGGGTGGTCGTCGCCGACGACCAGGAGATCGTCCGCACCGGGCTCACGATGATCCTCAACGCCCAGCCGGGCATCGAGGTCGTCGGCGAGGCCGCCGACGGGCGCCGCGCCGTCGAGCTCGCCCGTCGCCTCCGCCCCGACGTGTGCCTGTTCGACATCCGCATGCCGGGCCTCGACGGCATCGAGGCCACGCGCTCCCTCGCCGGACCGGACGTCGACTCCCCCCTCGCCGTCGTCGTCATCACCACTTTCGACCTCGACGAATACGTCTACGCCGCCCTGCGAGCCGGTGCCCGGGGTTTCCTGCTCAAGAACGCCGGGGCCGACATGCTCTCCCAGGCCGTCCACGCCGCCGCCGACGGCGACGCGCTCATCGCCCCGAGCGTCACCGCGCGACTGCTCGGGACCTTCGCCCGCACCGGGCCCGCCACACCACCGGTGCGCCCCATCGAGGTGCTCACGGACCGGGAGGAACAGGTCCTGGCCACCGTGGCACGCGGACGGACCAACAACGAGATCGCCGATGAGCTCCACATCTCTCTCAGCACCGTCAAGTCCCACATCGCCAGCCTGATGGCCAAGCTCGGCGCCCGTAACCGCGTCGAGATCGCCATGTGGGCCTATGCGACCAGGCGTGTCTAGGACCGGGCCGGGCGCCGGATCCGGCCGGCCGGCCGCCTACGGATGATCCATTCGGCCACGGCGAGGTTTATCACCCAGCCGGCGCCCACGAGCAGCGCTCTGGGGAGCTCGCCCGGTGTGCCGACGATCAGGACCCAGAACAGGTGGGTCAGCACCTGCGTGCCCGCGCCCAGGCCGATCGCGTAACCGCGGATCATCCAGGCGCGGTGCCGTCCGACGTCCCGCCGCCGGATCGCGGCGGCGCCGAGGAGGATGGCCAGGGCCATGGCCGAGCCGAACACGAGCCGGAGGCCGGAAAGGAGATCACCGTCACCGTCGGGGCGGGGGTAGAACAGGGTCATCCACAGCCCCGAGAACGCCGCGACGAGTCCACACGGGATCAGGATCCGCCCGGCGACGCGGTGCCAGGCGGACCTCCGCCGGCGGAGACGGGGAACGGTCTGGAAGGCCCCCATCACGCTGTACAGGCTGACGCTGAGGATGTGCAGCACCACGGGCAGGGGCGCCGCGAAGAACCGCGCGTTCTCCGGGGTGATCTCCGCTCCGCCCGTCAGCTCGGCCAGGCGGACGGCTCCGGCGGCCACCGGAACAGCGCTGAGCACGATCAACGCGGCGGGTACGAGCCAATCCGCCTTGGCGGAGGAGGCCGCGGCGGAAGTCCCCGTCGTGTCCCGGTCATCCACCGGCAGGCCGCTGCGCGGCGGCTGCGGTGACAGAAGGCGTCCTGTCGGACTCTCGTCGGTCATGACCCGATCGTGACGGCTGGGACGGTGACGGCTCATCGGCAGAACGGCCCGGTCCGAGTCGGCCGATCATCCGCCAATCAGGCGTACTTTCAGCCGATGAGCCCGCTGGGCCGGCCTTCTACGCTGATTTTCCAGGGCGCGGGGCACACTTGCCGCCGTCCGGCCGGCGATGTCCGCGCCCTGTCGATGCGGGCCACGGTGTCGATCCCGTGAGTGCGGCGGCCCCGATGGACCCGCGGCATGACCGACACCCGCACCCGCGGTGGACGAGGAGGAGGAGAGTGCGATGAAGGCGTTCGTTCTGCGTTCGTATGGCTCACCCGACGTGTTGGAGCTCACCGACGTCGACATTCCCGTGCCTGGCGACGACGAGGTGCTGGTCCGGGTACGCGCCACCTCCGTCCAGCCTTACGACTGGCACCTGATGAGAGGCGAGCCGTACGTCGCGCGTCTGATGCCCGGGGGCCCCGGACTGCGCAGGCCGAAGATCAACATCTTGGGCGCCGACATCGCGGGGCAGGTCGAGGCGGTCGGCAAGGACGTGACGGCGTTCCGCCCCGGCGACGAGGTGTTCGCGATGCCCAAGCAGGGCGGCTTCGCCGAGTACGCCTGCGTCCGGGAGAGCGAACTGGCGCCGAAACCGAAGAGCCTGTCGTTCGAGCAGGCGGCGTCGGTGCCTCTGGCGGCCGGCACCGCCCTGCTGGGCCTGCGTGACGAGGGACGGATCCAGCCGGGACAGAGCGTTCTCGTCAACGGGGCCTCGGGGGGCGTGGGCACCTTCGCCGTGCAGATCGCCAAGGCGTTCGGCGCGCGGGTCACCGGCGTCTGCAGCACCCGGAACGTGGACCTGGTCCGATCGATCGGCGCGGACGAGGTCATCGACTACACCAGAGAGGATTTCGTGCGGAACGGACAGCGCTACGACCTCCTGCTGGACATCGCGGGGAGCCGTCCGGGATCGGCATGCCGGCGGGTGCTGACCCGCCGGGGGACCTACGTCGTCGTCGGCGGACCGGGCGGCCGATGGCTGCAACCGGTCGGTCACGTGTTCTCGGCGCTCGCGATGTCGCCGTTCGTGTCCCAGCGAACGGCCGTGGCGGACGTGGTCCGATGCACGGAGAACAGGCAGAACCTGGTGACGCTGACCGGACTCGTCGAAGACGGCAGGGTCACTCCGGTCATCGACCGCTGCTACCCGTTCGCGGAGATCCCGACCGCCGTCGGATACCTGGAGACGGGACGTGCTCGGGGGAAGGTCGTCATCGAGGTCTGAGCAGCCGGACCCGAGCTTCTGGCCCCCTCGTGAGGCGGAGGCATCCCCGGGCCGCACGCGGCGGCGCCGACGGCTCCGCCATGACCTGGCTCCGCCTTCCATCCGGCGCCGGGCGTCAGGTCATCACCGACTCGCCACCGGGATAGGTGAAGGACGAGCGGGGCGAGTAGAAGCCCCACACGATCTGCAGCGGATCGGCGGGGCGGAGGGCGTAGACGGAGTGGTCCGGCTCCAGGAACTCCAGCGACACGACCTCGAACGGGTCCACCGGTTCCGCCACGAAGGGGTAGATCCCGCTGAGCTTCTGCCCGTCGACCTCCGTGATGTAGCGCAGCTGGCCACGGTTGACCGCCGTACCGGTGTCACCGACCCGCGCGGTCGTGCGGATCACCGGCACACCGTCCGACTCGGTCGTCGCGACCAGCTCCCTGCCCCTGACCTCGATCGTGGTACGGCCCGCGGTGGCGGGCACCCCTCGGGCGGCCACGTACTCGCGCACCGCCGCGCTGGAGTTGAAGTAGTGCGTCCACCAGCGGCCGGGGGTCACGCCGTCAGGGGCGTAGGCGTGTTCCAGGTCCGCCCCGATGTAGGTGAGCGAATACGCGCCGAAGCCCGAGGTCTGCTCGGGCTGGTCGACGACGTACTGATTCATGAAGACCTGCCGGTTGGGCATGGGCTTCAGACCGTCGGGGACCAGGGCCGCGACGGCTCCGGGATCGGCCGGCACCCAGCCGAAGTAGATCATCCGGCTGTTGACGACGAGCTGGGGAGCCACGAGTTCGGGCACGACTTCTCCCTGGCTATCGGCGGTGTTATAGCCGGAACATACGTCACGTCCCCACGGAGAACAATGGTGGACATGCGGCACCCGCCGACTCCCGGGGACCGCGGGCCGCGGGGCGGCCGCACCATCTGAACCGGCCGCCCACCCACCCGCGCCGACCGCCGCACTCACCCGCACGCTCAGCCGACCGCACGCACCCGCCCGGCGGTCGGCAGCCGTCGGGAGCGCGCCGTCACGGGACCCTGCCCCTGGCGCGGAAGGCCGCGGTCTTGACCCGGTTCTGGCATGCGGTGCCGCAGAACCGGCGGGTGCCGTTGCGGGACACGTCCACATACACCCGGTCACAGTGCGGCGCCGTACACACCCCGAGACGGTCGTGGAACTCGCTCCCCAGCACGATCGCGAGCCCGGTGGCGCAGCTCGCCGCCCACTCGCCGGCCATGGTGCCGCCGGGGCCGTGGAAGTGCAGGTGCCACGGCTCCCCGTCGTGCCGTTCGAGCAGCGGCCGGGCGCGGGTCGCCTCAAGGAGGCCGTTGACCTGCAGGGCCGCCGCGTCGATGTCTCCCGTCGCGACGGCGTCGAAGACCACGCGCAGCTGCGTCGCGATCTCGACGAGCTCACCGGCCTCCTCATCAGTGACCTCACGGTAACTCGGATAGCCGGTCCGCAGGGCCTCGGTGGCGGCGGCGGCGAGATCGCGCGGCGACGGGAAGGCGCGGCCCCGCCTCTCCCCGGGGGTCAGCTCGTTGACCAGACTCACCGCCATCCGGACGATCGTATCAGCGTGACTGTTGAAATCCACTTGACCAGTTACATCCTCGCACTTTAGCTTGTGACTGCCACAAGCTTAAACGACAGTCACAAGGGGATGATTGTGCTCACCCACGATGCCGCACTCGACTGGATCGCACGCTGGGACCGCCAGCAGGAGGGCTACCTGCCCGACCGCGAGGAGCGCTTCACCGTGCTGATCGACGCTGTCGAAGCGACGGGCCGCCCCGATCCGCTGGTCATCGACCTCGGCTGCGGACCGGGCTCGCTGTCCGCCCGCCTTCTGGAGCGGCTGCCCGGGGCGACGGTGATCTCGGTCGACGCGGACCCGCTGCTGCTCGGCCTCGGCCGGGCCGCCTACCCTCATCTGAGGTTCGTCTCCCTTGACCTGCGCACCCCCGGATGGGCCGACTCCCTGGGCCTGGACAGGCCGGCCGATGTCGCGGTCAGCACCACCGCGTTGCACTGGATCTCCGGATCGGACCTCCCGAAGATGTACGCCGAGCTGGCCACCGTGTTGCGTCCGGGCGGGCTCCTGCTCAACGGCGACCACATGGAGACCGACGACACCGCCCCGGCCGTCGCCCGCCTCGAACGCGCCGTGCACGACCGGGCGACCGAGCGCGTGTTCGCCGGCCGACGCCCCGAGGAATGGCGCCAGTGGTGGGACGCGGTCGCCGCCGACCCCGCCTTCGCCGAGCTCAGCTCCGCACGCGCCACCGCGGGCGCCGACCACTCCGGTTCGGAGTCCCCCCTGCTCTCCACCCATGTCAGCGCCCTCCGCGATGCCGGCTTCACCGAGATCGGCTCCCTGTGGCAGCGCGGCAACAACCGGCTCCTCTGCGCCGTCCGCGGCTGATCCGGCCGCCCTCGGCTCCGCCACCGCGGGCCCGGGCCACCGCCGGCCCGGGCTCCGGAGGCGGCCGGGAGCGGCGGTGGCCCGAGCTCCGGAGGCGGCCGAGAGCGGCGGTCGGCATCGGGCGGAGGCCACGGCACGGGCGGTGGTTCAACGGGGGCCGGGGGCGCGGCAGGAGCGGCGGTTCAGCGGGGGCCGCGGATCGGTGCCACGGCGGGACCGGCCGGCTGGTGCTGGTGGCGGACCAGGTCGGCGTAGTGTCCGCCGTAGGCCGTCAGCTGGTGGTGGGTGCCGGCCTCGACCACCTGACCGCGGTTGAGCACGACGATCAGGTCGGCGTCCTGGACGGTCGACAGCCGGTGGGCGATGATGATCTGCGTCTGCCCGAGCCTGAGCAGGTTCCGGCGGATGCGCTCTTCGGTGACCGCGTCCAGGCTGGCGGTCGACTCGTCCAGCAGCAGGATCCGGGGCCGCTGGGCGAGCGCGCGGGCCAGGGCGAGACGCTGGCGCTGGCCGCCGGACAGGCGCCCGCCGCCCTCGCCGATGTCGGTGTCGTACCCCTGCGGGAGCCGCACGATCTCGTCGTGGATCTCGGCCACGCGGGCGGCGTACTCGACCGCGGGTCTGCTCAACCCGGAGAAGCCGGCGATGTTCGCCATGACGGTTCCGGCGAACAGGTGCGGCTGCTGGGTGACGACCCCCACCTGCCGGCGGAGCCACTGCGGGTCGAGTTCCTCCAGCGGTGTCCCGTCGAAGCAGACCTGCCCGGCGGTCGGCTCCACCAGACCGACCAGCACACGTCCGAGGGTGGTCTTGCCGGATCCGGAGGCGCCGACGATCGCGACCCTGGAGCCGGGCGGGATGCGCAGATGGATGTTCCGCAGCACCGGCGTGCGGGCGTCATAGCCGGTGCTGAGCCCGGTTACGGTGATCCCGCCGCGCAGCCGGCCGTCCAGCCGGACACCGCCGGTGCGCTCCGGCGCGGTGCCCATCAGGTCGGCGATCCGCCCGAAGTGCGCGGCGGCGAGCTGGAGCTGGTACGCGATGCCGAGCAGCGACGTGAGCGGCGTGGTCGCCGAGGCGGCGAGGGACACCAGCGCGAGCTGGTCGCCCAATGTCGCGCCGTCGCCGGTGGTGGCGAACACCGCGACGAGCAACCCCAGGTCGAGCGCCATCCCCAGAGCGTTGCTCGCCGTCTGCACCCCGGCCACGTGCCGGTTACGGGCCGCCCCGGTCTTCAGTTCCTCGTCGTGATGGGCACGCCAGCGGGCGACGGCGGCGGCTTCGCCGCCGGAGGCCTTGATGGCCTCGATGCCGGCGAGGCTGTCGACCAGGGTGGACTGAGTGGTGGCGTTGGTGTGCAGCGCGGCGAGGGCCAGGTGCATTCCGCGCCGGGCCGTGGCCAGCACCACGGCGCCTTGGGCGACGGCCGTCGCGAGGGTCAACAGCGCCAGCCAGGGCGAGGCCACGGACAGCAGGGTCAGGTACGACACCGCGGTGAAGAGGTCGAAGAGGAAGGTCAGGGCCCGTTCGGTGAGCAGGTCGCGCAGCATCGCGACCCCGCTGAGCCTGCTCAGCAGGTCACCCTTGGAACGGCGTTGGAAGAAGCGGTACGGCAGGGCCAGCGTGTGGCCGACGAGCTTGCGCATCACCTCGGCCGCTACCGAGGTCTGCAGTCTGATCAGCGCCCAGGCACGGGCCCACGAGACCAGCGCGTGTCCGACGATGACGCAGAAGGCGGCCGCCGCGAGCGTCGTCACGTCCATGGCCGCCGGCCGGTCCACCACGATTTTGGTGAACAGTGGTACGGCCAGCCCGAGGAGTTGCGTGCCGAGCGAGGCCAGCAGCACGGCGGCGATCAGTCCCCGGTTGGCCAGCGCGGGCGTGATCAGCGGGCGGAGCACCCGCCACGGCCGGGACCTGGTGGTGGGGGTGAGCCCGGCGGGAGCGTCGGCGAGCAGCACCTTGTCGGAGTACCCGGTCCTGAACTGCCGCCTCGACAGCGACCGCCGTCCTCGCGCCGGGTCGAGGACGGCGATGCCGCGGGGGGTGACCCGCTCGACCACGACGAAGTGGTTGTTCTCCCACAGGGCGATGAACGGCGTGGGAAGTCCGGCGATGGTGTCCATCGGGGCGCGGCAGGCACGCAGCCGCAGCCCGAAGCGGGCACCGGCCTGGATCATCTCGCGCATGCTCACGCCGTCGACGCCTTCGGCGAGATGCTCGCGTACCTCCGTGAGGGTGGTGCGGCGGCCCAGGCCGCTGAGCACCATGGCCAGGCAGGCGGCGCCGCACTCACTGCGGGTGAGTTGCATCCGCAGCGGTACTCGCCTTCTCACAGCCAGAACCACCTGATGTCCGATGTGCGCCGCCGCTCGTCCAGCCACGCCTGGAACGCCGCGTCACGCGCCGCGTCGAGCACCTCCGGAGCCTCGGGATCCGGAGGGAGGACCTCGTACACGACCCCGGCCAGGTGGCCGCCCTCGTAGGGGACCGGCCCGACCGCCGTTTCCTCAGGTACGGTCCGGAGGGGCTCCGGCAGCCGGGAAGTGAGCATCGCGGCGGCCTGCAGGTGCGCCCCTCGTCCCCCGTCGCGCCGCACGGTCGGGGACCCGGCTCCGGGCGCGGACACCAGCGCCGTCGCGGCCCGGCTCACGAACTCCGTCACCGGGCCGTCGACGAGGGCGCGCAGTTCCTCCGGCCGCGGTCCGGTCACCCACGCGGCGCGTCGCAGGGTGAATTCCTCCGGGTGTTCGGCGAGATAGCGCCGGGCGGGCTCACCGGCGAAGCGCCCCCGGACCCGAGCGGTGCGTGCCTGTAGCTTGGCGTGCCCCCAGAACCCCTTCTCGGATATGCCGGTCCGAGCGAGCCAGTCCAGTGTCTGCTCGCGGGTGGTGAGCCCGCGGCGCCGGCGGAACTCGTCGGCGGCCTGTCGCGTCTCGGCGTCGGTCGCCGGGCGCGGGTCGTTCTCCATCTCGTTCAGGAGGATGCGGTGGTCCACCAACTGCTCGTGCACTCGCCGGTCACGGGCGCCGAGGGATCGGATGGCCGACAGCGCGGCCGCGATCGACAGCCCGACTCCGTCGACGCTGAGGATGTTCGCGGCGGCCCAGTGGGTGGAGTGGTCGACCAGCCAGGGAATGCCGTCGTCCACCTCGGCCGACAGCGCGACGGCGCCGCCCTCGGGATGCTCCAGGAGAAGGTCGTAGCCGACCCGGGCAGTCCCGGGTGGCTCGTCGACCACGAGCTGGGCGTGCAGCCACGGCCGCTCGGCCGCCCAGGCCCGCACGCTCCGGTGCGCGTCGTCCACGGTCTCCGGAGTGGCAGGCAGGCCGCGCAGGAGTTCGACCGCGTCGGCGAGGTCCGTGGCGAACGCGGCCGGAAGAGGAAGCATGCTCTGGTCAGCGGGCATCAGTGGATTCCTTGAAGTCGGGGCGGAGGGTGGCGTCGGCGAGCCAGTCGGCGATTCCGTCGCTGATGGGCAGGCCGCTGAGCAGCTCGACGAACGCCCACTGGCCGTTCACGTTGATTTCCAGGAAGACGTACCGGCCGTCCGGCGTCACGATGAAGTCCAGCGCACCGAAGGTGAGGCCGAGCCCGGCGACCAGGCGGACGCAACGGTCGGCGACGTCCGGCGGCAGGTCGTAGGCGGAGTAGCCCACCTTGGGATCGTCGTAGTGCCGCCAGTCGAGGGATGTCAGCCGTGACGCCTGCGAGTCGATGCGTGCGGCGTACACCCGCTCGCCGACGACCGTCACCCGCAGCTCGTACGCCTTGGCCACGTTGGGCTGCAACATCGCCGGGGCGTGACGGAGCCGGTGCCGGCCGGACAGCCGCCGCCGGGGTACCAGAGCGGTGAAGAGATAACGGGCCTCGTCGTCAAGGGTGAAAGGGCGGTATTCGAGCGTCTTGGTGATCAGGCGGCCGCTGGCCCGGTGCCACGCAGGGACGAGCTCGTCCGGATCGTTCGTCACCACCGTCTCCGCCACGGAGAAGCCGAGTTCGGTGGCCCGGTACAGGTGCAGCAGCTTGTTGTCGACCGCCAGGGCGTGCTGCGGCGGCGCCGGCAGCCACCGCGCCCCTGCCATGAGGTCGTACGCTCCGCGGAGCGCCAACCTGGCCACGTGCTCGGCGAACTCCCGCTGCGACGGCTCCCGCACCTCCGGCGCGGACGGCTTGTCGGGGCGGCGGTGCCAGACCGCCGTGACCTTCGACAGGTCGTGCGTCTGTCCCCGGTAGGTGAGCTCCTGCTGCCAGCGGCCGTCGGCATAGCGGGTGGTGAGGGTCGAGGCCCCGGGGTAGTCGGCCTCGTCCCACCACAGCAGCGGCACACCGCGTTCCTCGAGCTTCGGCAGCACGGTGTGCACCGAGTCGTCGCGGGCACTACTGATGATCAATAACACGGTCACGTGCTCCTTCGCCATCGCACGCAGGGAGCCGGCGCCCGCGGACGCCGGCTCCCTGCTCTGCACCTGATGACCGGGCGGCCGAGATAGCCCGTCCGCCGGTCGCTGTCAGGACCCGGTCACGGTCATCGCGGCCGGGTCACCGCAGTGGTCAGGTCGTCCAGCAGTCACCTCGCTGGCTGGCGGTGCAGACGGAAGGCGAGCTGGGCTTCAGGTCCGCCTGGATCTCGTCACTGGCCATGACGATGTCCAGACCGGCGACGGCCTCCAGGTCCACCCCGGCGAGTTCGGAGACCCCGGCGGGAAGATCGTCAATCCTCAGCATGCCGCTCATGGCACACACCCCATCTGGTTGCACAGGACCGCGATCTGCGGCCCTGTTCAGATGGTGGCCACCACGACTTGCTTTCTCTTGGATCTGGCTGACAAGCCGCTGGGTCAGAGTGACGGATGTTCCCGATGAGGCGCACGCCTCGGCCTCCGCGGCGCCGAGGCGGAGGTTTCAACACCATCGGACTACTTCTCGGTCACGGCCGGACCTGTCCGCAGACGCCCCACTCGGACGGGTCACCCAGCTTGACGCTGGTGACGCCGATGCCGCAGTGGCCCAGCGTCGAACGGCTCCCGCCGTACGCGGTTCCAGTCCGTGAACGGCGACCACGGGCTAACGCGGCCCCGAGCGGAACTCCGTCCAGAGATCGACGGCTTCCTCCAGGTCGAGTGCCGCCACATCCTCACGGGCCATGCCGGCTGTGTAGATCAACCGACTGGCGAGCCAGTCGGGAACCGGCTCCCGCGCGGGGACCTCGCCGGTGTGAATGTGATCGGTCAGAGCTCCGAGACGGTCGATGACCTCGCCGAGACGGACAACCTCGGGACGCGAGCCCGCCGGCCGCCCGGAACCGCGCCTTGGCCTCGGCATAGATCTCCGCGTCGGCCCTCTCCCCGACCGCCCAGACCTCACAGATCTCGACCACCTTGTCGTCGGTGATCCGGTAGACGACCCGCCAGGTGTTCCGGCCGACGACAAGCTTTATGTTCACCGCTCTGCCGAGTCGCCGCTCCGTCGCCCTGGCGGCGCCGTAAAGATCGTCTTCATCGGCGACTCCGACGATCAGGGCGTCCAAATCCTTCCGCGGGTTGCCGATCCTCCGCTCGACGACCAAACCTGCGGCTGCGATCGGGACGGCATGACCGCCTGACCGTCACTACTCGCCACTACTACTGGAAGCGGCGCGGCAGCCAGGGGAACGGCCCCGGGAACCGGCTCGCGAGACCAAACGTCTGAGAGCACGTGAGACGTCAGGGGTATTTGGGGTCGCTCGTACTCGTGCTCACTGCCGGTGCGATTGGCTGCACGGTCAACGTCCCGGAGCCGGTGACCCGACCGGCCGTTCTTCCCCAGACGCCGACGCTACCGGCGGCTGAGAATGTCTGGCCCGAGGCGTTCTTTCCGGTACCGCGTTGGTTCAGCGACGTCCGTGACGTTCAGCCGCTGGCCATGCTCAACAAGCATGAGGTGCTGCTGGCGGATCCCGACGAGCGGCGGCCGGTCCTGGTCCGCTACGACCGACGGACCGGCAAGCACAAGATCTTGGCCACCGTCCCCGAGGGCGCGCGCTATCACTGGATCCGGAACGTGACCGTGAGCGACTCACACATCGTGTGGATCGCCGCAGTCCGCCGTCCGGACCGGACGACCGCCGGGCTGGAACTGTGGACGGTGCCGATCGCGGGCGGCCAGGTCCGGTCCGTGGCCCCGGTGTCGCCCAAACCGGTCGGGATCAGCACCCACAGCGGTCAGGAGTACCGGCTGGAGATCGTGGGCGATCAGATCGTCTGGTGGGACGACAACGGAGGTCCCGTCCATGGCGTCCCCCTCGCGGGCGGGACGCCGACCCTGCTGGGATCCGGCTACATCTCCACCTGGCCCTGGGTCCACGACGGGGAAGAGACCGTCACCAACCTCATCACCAAAGAGAAACGGACCGCAGGAGACGTCGACGGTATCGACCGGCGCTGTGGCCCCGAGTGGTGTGTCGGTGGCGCCGATATCGGCAACTACGAGCTGACACAGGTGATCGTGCAGCGCCGGGACGGCTCAGCGCGCAGGACCGTGCCCGGCCAGTTCCGCAGGGAGCCCCTTCTCCATGAGAGGTTCGGATTCTTCGACCCGCCGCAGGTGTCCGGCGGAGGGCTGATCGATTTCGCGGGCCGACACGTCGGATCGCTGGGAGACGCCAGCGTGATCTATGACCGCTGCACCGGAAAAACAGCAGTACTCCGGCCGAAGAGGGACGAGCCGGCCGAGCGTGGGCCGGAGTCCATCCGCATCGGTGGTTCCACATCCGGCGGACCGCTGCTGTTCTGGAGGAATGACGCCCGCAAGCAGTACATGGCCATGGATCTGGCCGCCATCTCCGGTCAAGGATGTTGATCTCAAATGGCGGCCGGCGACCGCCCGACACGCTGCGGACGGACCGCTTTGACCCTGTAGTGATACTTGTCGCCACAGACGCCCCCGGCCCATGATCGACTCCGGACACACCGGACGGCCGTGGCCAGATCCTCACTGCCTCCGCAGGTCTACGCCTCACCGGAGGTCAGGCCCACCGGCCAGTCGCTTCCAATGCCGCCGGTGCCGCAGTGGCCACCAGGGTCAGGGAGGCTGCCGCGGTCCGGACAAGAGATCACCCGATCAGCTCCCCGCCTCCGGCTTCAGCCGTCGGTGTCTTTCGGGTGGCGGGGTGAGGCGTAGACGATCCGGACAGTGCGAGTGGCGTCATCAATGGCATAGCGGACACGTCCGTCGCTGGTGACCTCGAACTCCCACTGCTCCAGGTCCTGGCCATTATGACGATGAGTCGCGAGGCCACCGCGTAGGCGATGTTGCCGCTCGTGATCCGCCCGTGAGCGTGGATCGGCGCGCGGCGCCTCGAAACATCGGCGTGTGTTGCCCAGGGCGTGACGGCACAACTCCTCCCATCCCCTGACCGCATCACCGGTACCGAACCGGATATCCCATTCGTCATCCGGGGGCGGGACCGTGTCCCGGTCACCGCGCTTCGGGCTCATGCTGAGACCTCTACCGGCCCGAAGTCGCCGCTGGTGGCCTTGCGAGCCTGGGCGTGGTGCGCGGGGTCGGCCTTGATCCGAGCGGTCGCCCGCCATCCTGCGATGAC
>NZ_JBSFPS010000050.1:0-42933 GCF_053588315.1 Streptosporangium sp. NPDC003464
CCGCACTTCGCCCAGCGCGACTACGCCCACGGCCACCCCTGGGGCGACGACAGTGACCAGTTCTTCTCCGCCTCCACCGGGACGGTGGCGGTGCTGACCACGCCGGGGGACTCCCGCGAGGACTGGATCATGGCAGGTCAGGCGCTGCAGCGTGTCCTGCTGCACGCCTCCGCCTACGACGTCGGCGCGGCCTTCCACACCCAGGCGCTGGAGATGCCCCACCTGCGGGAGTTCCTGCGGCAGGAACTGCTGTCCGGCGAACACCCCCAGATGATCATGCGTCTGGGCTACACCTCCGGCACGGGCGGGGGCGTCCGGCGGCCGGTCACCGACGTGCTGCAAGAACGCCGACCCAACTGACCTGAAGGGGGTGTCGGTAAGACTCACGCCACCAGGTAAATGTCGATGCCCTGCTCACAGGCGACGGCGGTAAGAGCGTCCAGGGCCTTCACGGGCCGTGCCAGATGCGGCGGCCGGTGATCTCGGCAGGAGTGATCTTGACATAGAGTTCGCGGTCGCCGCCGGCCCAGGGCCGGACATTCAAGGTCATCACGGCCGCCTGTTCCTCGGCGGTGGAGACGTGGTGGACGCCACCCCGGATGAGCACGCTCCAGCCTTCGCTGTTGGCATCGTCGATCCGATCGACCTCGAAGGCGATTTTGAACTCGACGCCGTTCACGCCGGTGCTCAGGTTCGCGTCGAACGGGCCGCCGAAGGCGGTGCGGAAGATCACGGAGCCTTCGTGGAGGACGTAGTTGACCGGCAAAATCATCGGGCCGCCGAGGTCGTTGAAGGCCAGCCGGCCGACCCCGCCGGGGGAGATGAGCCGTAGGCACTCCTCCGTGTCCAGTTTTTCCAGCTCAGGATGACGGGCGGCGGCGCCTCGCCCGGGTGGGAGGTCGATGGTTCCTCCGAGCAGCTCCGCGGTGCTGGTATCCAGAGCGTAGGCCAGGCGATTTATGGTCTCGATGGCGGGTGCGGCCGCCCGCTGCTCCACGTAGGCGAGGTAGGCGGGGGCGATTCCGGCACGGTTCGCCAGCTGCTCCCGGTCGAGGCCGAGGCTTTCACGTCGCCTGGCGATCCGGCGGCCGAGGTCACCAGGAGCATTGAGGCGTTCAGTCATGGGCTTCTCCCAAGAAAAGGCGGAAATCGTCGGCGGAGACCAGGTGCGCGGCGGCGGTCGGCGCTCCTTGCTGCAGCAGCGTTCTTGAACTTCTCTCATACGGTGGGTCTGCTTCGGATACGACGCCGAGCCTTCACGGCCGGCCTCTGAGGATGTCCTTTCATCAAGAACGCTATGGCGAGTCATTGAGAACGCTATGGCGAGGGGAAGCGGAGAGAACAGGGCCAAACGTCCTGTCCATCGCGGCCGGGCGACCTGACTTGTTCAGGTGCTTGACTCGGGTGATGTCCGCGGCCTGTGCGGGAAATCCGGTCGGACTGCTCGCCACAATGGCCACACGGCTCTGTCCTGGGGCTTGAGCAGCAACCGAACGGCCAGTGGCGTTGGTGAGCCAACCGCAGGTCAGTCCCACCCGCACGCCGACGGCACTTCCTCCGCCTGCGGAACGGCCCCATCGCCCTGGTGGTTCCCGCCGTCGTCGGCGGCAGACGCGTTCCGCAAGGCAGCCCTGATCAGCCACGGTTGACAAAGGCCGAAGGTCCCTCACCTCGATGGCCTTCGCCTCCCGCTCCGGCCGCCGGTCCGATGATCTGCTGAACGTATGCAGGCCGACACGGACACCCTGCCGGGCCTCAGCGAGGTTGAAGCCGTCCGACTGCTGGACGGATACGGGCCCAACGAGCTGCCACGGTCACGACCTCCCACCTTGCTCGCCCGCTCGGCCAGGCAACTCGCCGATCCGCTGTCGATCCTGCTGCTGATCGCCGGACTGGTGACGCTGGTGGTCCTGGCCGAGGTCCCCGAAGGCGTGGCGATCCTGACCATCCTGCTGGTGAATGTGGTCATCGGGGTCAGTCAGGAGGTCAAGGCCGACCAGGCGGTCCGTGCGCTGCGCAACCTCACCGCGCCCATGGCCAAGGTACGGCGCGGCGGCATCACCCGGCGCCTCCCCGCCGCAGAGGTCGTGCCCGGCGACGTGATCGAGGTCGCGGCCGGCGACCGGGTGCCCGCTGACGCTCGCGTGGTCAAGGCGAGTGCTCTGGGCGTCGACGAGGCCATGCTGACGGGGGAGTCACAGTCGGCCGACAAGCGGGCCGGCGGCGCCACCGGCCTGGGCACCCTGCTCGGCGACCGTGATGGGGAACTGTTCTCCGGCACCCTCGTCGTCCGCGGCGGGGGGACGGCCGTCGTGGAGCGGACCGGCGGCGCAACCGAGATGGGACGTATCGCCGGCGCCCTCGAAGGAGGGTCGAAGGGACCGTTGGAGATGGATCTGGCGCAGGCGTCCCGGCGGATCGGCCTGCTCGCCGTGGCAGCGGGTGTGGTCATGGTGTTGATAGGGCTGACCCGGGTCGGCCGGGGCGAGGCCGCGCTGCTCGACATCGTGCTGGCCGGGGTCGCGCTGGCCATCGCCGCCGTCCCCGAGAGCCTCGCCGCCGCGGTCACCACCGCCCTGGCTCTCGGTTCGCAGCGGATGGCGCGGCTGGGCGTCATCGTCCGCCGGCTTCCGGCGATCGAGGCTCTCGGCGCCACCACCGTCATCGCCTCCGACAAGACCGGCACGCTGACTACCGGGCGACTTACGGTCGTCGACCGGGTGCCCGTTCCCGGCGCGGACTTGTGGCGGGCCGCGCTGCGCTGCAACGACGCCCGTGACGGGCTCGGCGACGCGGTCGACGTGGCGCTGTGCGCAGCGGCCGAGCGTAGCGGGGCCCGGCTCGCCGACGGCGAGGCGCGGCTGGCCACCCGGCCCTTCGACGCCGAGACCCGGTCCATGGCCGTGGTGACCACCGGGCCGCTGCTGACCGTGAAAGGAGCGCCGGAAGTCGTGCTGGCCCGCTGCACGGCCGGCGGGCAGACACAGCACCTGACGGACGCCGTGGCAGGCCTCGCCCGGCGGGGATTGCGCGTGCTCGCACTGGCCGAGGCGGACACCGCGGATCTGGACACCGACGGGTTGCGCCCGCTCGGTCTGGTGGGGTTGCGCGACGAGATCAGGCCCTCGGCCCGTCAGGCGGTCGCCGACTGCCGCGCGGCAGGCATCCGGGTCGTGATGGTGACCGGAGACCACGGCGACACCGCCCGAGCCGTGGCAGAGGAGGTCGGCATCCAACCTGACCCCGTGGTCACCGGAGTCTCCCTCGACGGGGACGACAGGAACGCGCGGCTGCGCGGGGCGGCCGTGCTGGCCCGCGTGGACCCGGCCACCAAGCTCGATCTGGTCCACGCGCTGCGCGAGCACGGTGAGATCGTCACTATGACCGGCGACGGCGTCAACGACGCACCCGCGCTGCGTCACGCGGACGTGGGCGTGGCGATGGCGGGCGACGAGGGGACCGACGTCGCTCGGGAGGCGGCCGCGGTCGTCGTCACCAACGGTGAGCTCGGCACCATCGTCACCGGGGTGCGCGAGGGACGGCGCCTGCACCACAACGTCGCCTCGATGATCGGCTATCTGCTGACCGGGAACCTGGCGGAGATCATTCTGGTGCTCGTCGGCCTGCTCATCTGGCCAGACCTGATCATCCCCTTGCTCCCCGTGCACCTGCTCTGGATCAACCTGGTGCTGGACGGCATCCCCGCCATCGCCCTCGGTGTCGACAGGCCCGCCGGGGACCCTCTGGCACTCCGTCCACGGCGGGGCGGTCTGCTGTCCGGTGCTGTGCTCGGCCGCGTGGCGGTGCGATCGCTGATCGTCGGTCTGCTCGTGATCGCCGCGGTCGAGGCCACCCGGAGGATGGGCTGGAGCGCGGAGCAGGTCCGCACCCAGGCGGTGCTCACGCTGGTCTTCGCCCGGCTGACCCTCGCCTACGTCGTGCGGGCCCGCAGGTGGACCTTCGAACGAGGCTGGTGGCGCGGCCGCACGGTCCTGGTCGCGGTCACCGCCACCGCGCTGCTCCAGGCGTTCGTCACCCTCGTGCCACCACTCGCCGCCCCGCTGGCCCTGGTGCCAGTGCCTGCGGCCGGGTGGGCGATGGCCCTGGCGGCAGCGGCGCTCACCCCGCTGCTCTGCGACCTCGCACGGCCACTCGGCAGAGAGAAAGTCGACGCCGGCTGACAGCAGAACCCCGCGGCGGGTTCAGCCGCTCGGCACCCTCCGCTTCACGACGGCGACAGCAGGGCGCCGGTTGTTCCGGCGGTGATCGGCAGAGGGGGCTCCAACGGTGACCGGAGGTCCCATGGAGAAAGGACCTTTGCCGGTGTCGCCGCCATGCCGTCCAACGATGTGATGAGAGCGAGGAAGGGAGAACATCATGATCCTGGTAGGAGTCGACGGCTCACAGGCCGCGCTTGAGGCCGTGAGCTGGGCGGTACAGGAGGCTCGGCTCCGCGACGCCGGGATGCGCATCGTGCACGTCATGCCGGCTTGGCCGCTGGAGATGGCCGAGGACGCCCCATACGCCGACGTGGGCCGGTGGATGCGCGACGGGGCCGCTTCCATGCTGACGGACGCGGTGGAGCGAGCCCGTGAACAGGACGACCGCGTCGAGGTGGAGTCGCTGCTGCTGCCGGGCGACCCCCGGCTCGCCCTGACCGAGGCCGCGAAGGACGCCGACCTCCTGGTGGTCGGCAGCCACGGGCTGGGCGGGTTCTCCGGCATGCTGCTCGGATCGGTCGCGCTGGACGTGGCCGGACACACCTCCTGCCCGGTCGCCGTCATACGGAACCTGCCCACGCAGGAGCACAGCGAAGTGGTCGTCGGCGTCGACGGCTCCCCGGCCGGCGCGGCCGCCATCGAACTCGCTTTCGCCGAGGCGTCCCTGCGCGGCGCCGGTCTGCGGGCGGTTCACGCCTGGAGCCGGCCCATCGCCGGCTGCGGCCCCTTTGCCCTGGAGTCCGCGCAGGAGACGGCCGAAGGCGAGCGGCGCCTACTGGCCGAGGCGCTGGCGGGCTGGAGCGAGCGCTATCCGGATGTCAAGGTCACCGAGCAGGTGGAGCACATGCACCCGGTGGAGGCACTGAAGAACGCCTCAGCGCACGCCGACCTGTTGGTCGTGGGATCACGCGGACGCGGCAGCCTCGCCGGGCTGCTGCTGGGCTCGGTCAGCCACGCGCTGCTGCACCACGCCGCCTGCCCGCTGATCGTGACACCTGCTCCGGCGACGCCTCGGCACACCTGATCAGAAAGATCACCCTGGGGGCGGTCGTACGAATGGGTGGAGACACTTCCCCCTTGTCACCGGCCAATCCAGAGCCGTTGCCCGGCAGAGGTCTGAGAGCATCAGAAGCGGACCACGGCAAGGCGGCGCTGCGCGCCTACTGGGCGACATGCTGGAAAGCGACGTGAACGCGACCGCCCTCGCCGGGCTCACCGGCATCTGGCTGGACCGCGGCATCGACTTCGTCACCGGTGGACCATCGCCGACGGCAGACGAGACGGTGCTCCGCATCCAACGACTCACCGACCTCCCCGACCGCCTGTCACGCACGGACGCCTGACCGGTTCTCACGAACCTCAGCGTGGTTTGAGGGCGGGGAGTCCGGTCTTCTCCTCGATTGGGGTTGAGGAACCTGGGGACAGTCGTCGGCGCTGAGACTGGTCTTGGGGGCGGGTCAGCGGCGGTCGCGGCGTCGGGCGGCGCGGAACCCGGCCGCCGTGCCGGTTGATCGCCGTGGCGAATTCTCCCGGGGCGCACGCAGCTGGAGGACGCCCTCGCGCAGGGCGCGGCTACCGCCGCTGGGCTGGCCCGAGCCCAGGCCCGGCACGGAGCCGCCCAGGAGCACCACGTCACCGACCTGCGCGGTCAGTGCGCCGATCTCAAGGCCCAGCGCGAGGCCCTGCGCGCCGAGGTGAATCAGCTACGCACGCGCGTCGACTCCGACTCCGATCGAGCCGGGGAGGACCGGGGAAGAAAGGTGAACCGGGATTCGAATTCCATCGCACTCCCCGAGCTGGGGAGTTGCGACGACCGCTGGAAGGGAAGGGGCCGCCGAGGGCGTGGATGCTGCGAGTGGGCGTGTCCGTTGGAAGCGTGAACGCGTCCGGCTCGCGGAAGCCGGCCAGGCCGGGTCGGTGTGAGGATCGGGACATCCCCGGGCGGCAGTCGCCGCCCCGATCCAGGAGGTCCTCGTGATCATTGCCATTGTCGACTTCGACACCGCCGCTGCCGACCGTGTGGCTGCCCTGGCCCAGCTCGACAGCGTCTGCGACGAGGTGCGCGCGATGCCGGGCAACGTTGCCTTTCGGGCGTACGCCTCCCGGGAGGACGAGACCCGGGTAACCGTGATCCACGAGTGGGACGACGAGGAGTCGTTTGCCGGCTACCTGAGGTCGGACTCCTTCGCGCGCTCCGGTGAGATGCTTCGGCCGATGATGGTCGGGGCGCCGGTGAGCCGGCGCTTTCGCGCGGAGTCGCTGGAGACCGTGGCCTGACCGGTGTCATGGCGGCTGCCTACGATTGGCTCATGCGAGGCTGGTGTCATGGTGGCTCCTACGGTTGGTTCATGCGAGGCTGCGGATGAACCGGAAGGCGTACAGCTTCGTCCGCACGTTCCCGCAGGAGCCTGCTCGCACGCTTGAAGTGGACCGTCACTACCTGCTCTGCGCCTCGGCCGGTGCCCTCCGGCTCGAGGCGCAGGGCCAGGCGTGGCTGCTGCCGCCGGCACGGGCCGCCCTGATCGAGGCGGGCCAGGCGATAAAGGTGAGCATCCCGCAGCCGGTCACGACCGCGTCCGTGCTGTTTGACCCCCGATTCACCGCGGCCCCGCCGGCGCCGTTGACCGTATTCGACCTCAGCTCTCTGGCACGCGCACTGGTCAACGAGTGCGGCACCTGGGGCGAGAGCGACGAACCTCTTACGGCGTACGCCGAGACGCTTTTCACCGCGCTCGGCGCGGTGTGCTGGCGGCTCGCCGAGCGGCCGAGTCCAGTCGTCGTGCCGGCGGGGCGATCACCGGAACTACGTCGCGCCCTGCAGTTGACCGAGGAGCGGCTCGGCGGCGAGCTCCGCTTCGAGGACGTGGCTGAGGAGGTGGGCCTGGCGCCACGGTCGCTGGCCCGGCGCTTCGAGGATGAGACCGGTATGACGTGGCGGGCAGTCCTGCGCCGGATGCGGGTCCTGCGTGCGATCGAAGAACTGGCCGCGGGCGATACTCCGATCACCGAGATTGCGTTCACGGTCGGCTACACCTCACTGTCGGCGTTCAACGCCGCGTTCCGACAGCTGACCGCCCGTACACCCACGGAGTACCGAGCCAGCTTCCGGCCCTGACCAGATAGTCGCCGGCACAGTTCTCTCGCGGAGTTCGCGGGACGGTGACGGGCTGGACGGGCCGGAGTCCGTGCCGCTCGGTGTGGAAGCTGGCCGAGGAGCGGGGACGGACGTCGGGGACCGCATTGACGCAAGCCGCGATCGACCTGGACTGTCTGCCCGCACTCGAAGCTGCCGCTGGATCGGGATCGAAGCAGGCCGAGCTTGTGTGGCCTCGATATGAGCCGGTGATGCGAGTGCTGGACGACTTCCGCGGTCTTCGACAGGTGGGCCGAGGCGCCGGAGCGGGCGCGTCTGCTCGCGGCTGAGCTCCGGCAAGCGGCTACCGAGCTGGAGGCCGATCTATCTCTGGAGAACGATCTGAGTTGATCTTGTGTACCGGAACGCGGATTGGTGTACAAGATCAACTCAGCTGGGGCGCGGGCATACAGTTCGCGCCCGCTATTGCCGGAACGGCTCGTGTTTTGCCCAGAAGGCTCTGTCCGCGGTGGCAAGGCCCGACGAAGGAGGGCCGCGGCAGTTTCCTGAGTCAACCTAGGTGGGCTTCCTCCGTAGATTGCTCCTGTGTAAGCGGCCACGGGAAACCCTGGTCGGCGGACATGTGGGTCTAGGTGGGCGAACATCGGAAATTCTGGTCGATGGCTACGTAAATCTCTCGATCTTGACCGGCCTTCAGCCTCTGCGATCCGCCATGTGGCCGATCGCAGGGTGCAGGGAGCTCACCAGCGCCACGGCCTCGTCGAGGAGTTGTCTCTCGGCCTGACTCAGCGTCGGGTTGGCGGCCCGTATTGCGAGAGCCCATTCGAGGTCGATCGCGTGGTCGACGTCGCTGAGCAGGGAAACCAGGATCATGCGGGCCAAAGGCGCATCGGCCCGGGGGCCCACCGCGACCTCCGCCAGGATCAGAGCGGACATCCCCCAATCCAGCGCGGGCGGGCCCTCCCTGGTATCGGCCCAGTCGATCACCACTGGCCCCTCGGGCGTGAGCATCACGTTCTCCGGGTGCAGATCGAGGTGGAGAACACGATCCGTTGGATCGGTCGAGACCCGCGGCGGGAGAGCGTGCAGGCGACGCAGCAGCCCCGCGAGAATCGCGCCGGCTTCCGCTGGAGTGATCATGCCCTGCTGGAGCGCCTCGACCATGGTCGGGCCGGACAGCCGCTCCATGATCAGGTCCCCGCCTGCAATCGGTCCGACACGCGGCGCCGGATAACCCTGGCTGGAAAGGTGAGACATCACGGCCGCCTCGGCGGAGGCGTCACCGCCGTCCCGATAGCGGCGCAACACCCATGCGTCGTCGACCACGAACACGTCCGCAGTGCGGCCGGAACCGAGTAAAGGACCGGGTTGCATGCCAGGAGCATAGGGCGCACGACGGTATGAACGGCAACCGCCTCTTTGGTGATGTGCACCCTTCCGCTCAGGCCACTCACCACGACACCACCTGGCCACCCACCAGGAAGTTTCGGGCTCTGGGACAAAAGTCGTGAAGCGGTGACGGAACGTGCTCTTCTTCTAGATCGCGGTCAAGGTCTACTGTCCGGCGAGCCCGGTCTCGCGGGCGTAGCCGGGCGACAGGACGACCGGGCCGGTCCACTCGCGGACGACGGCTACCAGCTGGGAACGATCAGGCCTGGCGGGAAGGACGCTGATGCCCCGTGACCAGTTCTCCAGCAACCCCTCGGTCGTGGCGATGCAGGTAGTGACGAGGGTGTGGGGCTGGTGCTGGTTGTTCCAGGTGTGCCACAGGGCCCAGCCCTCGGCGCGTGCTTCGACCCCAAGACGGCCGCAGAGCTCTGCATAGGAGTTTGTGTCCGGCCCGATCAGCCCGGCACCCGCGATCCGGTACAACGGCCGTTCGTCGACGCATCCGTCGCCATCGAAGTGGTAGTGGCGCAAGGTTCGCGCGAGTTCATTGATCGCACGTTGGAGTGGATTTGCATCGTCTAGGTCGGGCGAGTAACTGAGCCGGTCTTCACCGAAGGCATGCTCGACCAGGTCGCGGGCGAGCAGTTCGACGCGGCGCAAGTAGTCAAGTTCATCAAGATCAGATGACACACGGATCAGTCTGCCAGTTGCCCATGCAAGGGGCTCGTGAATATTCCCGGGGTGATCGCGATCCCGTAACAGACTGCGTATGGATGCGGCCGCACCGTAATGATCGGGTTCGACCAAGAATCCGATCATCCGCGAGCGGCCGCGAGGGCTGTTGTGCTGCACTTCCAAGCGGGCGGCGAGAGCTCCCGCTTCGATCTTCTCCCACTCTTGTTCCCCCACCTGGCGGTCGTCCAGGTAGAGAAAGCGACGGAGGACGGAGGCGGCCTGCTGGTCAGCGCACGAGTGAAGACCTCCGAGGCCGGATGCGGCGCCTGCGGCACGCTCAGCCAGCGGATCCACAGCCGCTATCGTCGCCGTCTACAGGACATGACCTGCGGCGAAGTGCCCGTGACCATCGAACTGGAAGTGCGGCGGTGGTCCTGCGTCAATCTCGACTGTCCGGTCCGCACCTTCGCCGAGCAGGTGGCCGAGCTGGCCCCAGGCCGCATGCCTGGTCGGCCGGCCGCCGGGCGCGCGGCGGGACGCGCCGGGCGCGGGCCGCCCTTGATCTTGGTGGTCTGGCTGCCCTGGCACTTCACCGCCGGGGATCGGCCGCTTGTTAGTCTTTCCGATCATGCGAGCCCTCTTCCCAGGATCCTTCGACCCGGTCACTCAAGGGCACCAGGACGTTCTCCGCCGTGCCGCGCTTCTGTTCGACGAGGTCGTCGTCTGCGTGATGTTCAATTCGAACAAGACCGGCCGCTTTCCGATCACCGAGCGGCTGGACCAGCTCCGCGCGGCAGCAACCGGCCTGAGCAACGTCACGATCGACTCCCACACCGGCGGCCTGCTGGTCGACTACTGCCGCCGAGTCGGAATCGACGTCGTCATCCGCGGAGTCCGCAACGTTCACGACCTGGACTACGAAATGCCGATGGCCCACATGAACCACGAACTGGCCGGAGTCGAAACGTTCTTCATCGCTGCAGACCCCGCCCACGCCCACATCTCCTCCACCCTCGTCACCGCGATGAGCCGACAAGCCCTTGGATCGTGTCCTGAATGATGATTTGAGCGAGCTTCTTTCTGCAGGTGAGGGCGGCTGTGAGGGTGAGGAGGGCGGCGAACAGGGGGCCGTGGCGTTCATAGCGGATGGTGAGGCGACGGTAGCCGAGCAGCCAGGCATCCGGTGATGAGGTCGCTGCGGTACTGGATCTCGCGGAGTCCTCGGCGAAGGGAGCGGAGCAGTTGGCCGGGCTCGGTGAAGGTGAGGTTGGTCTGGCTGCTGCGTCGCAGCATGGGCCAGACGCTCTCCACCGGGTTGAGGCCGGGCGCATACGGCGGCAGACAGTAGACGGTGAGCCAATCGCGGGCGTCGATGAGGGCGCGCAGCCGGACATCGCGGTGCACGTTGAGGTTGTCCCCGATGAGCACGGTCGGGGCGCCGAGCCGGCAGTGGACCGCGATCAGCAGATCCCGGTAGTCGCTCCAGCAACTTCGTCAACTGCCGGCCGTCTCAGGAACGGCCCGGCTATGGCCATGGCGGAAACCAAGGCGGAAGGTCCCACGCCGGTGGGACCTTCCGCCCTGCCACGCTGAGGTCTTTGCCGCCGATCCTGGGAAGGGGGTGGAAGGGATGACTGATTCCCGCGACGTCGTCGTCGGCTATGACGGCTCCGACTTCTCCATGCAGGCCTTGGAATGGGCGATGGACGAGGCCGAGCTGAGGAAGCTGCCGCTGACGGTGTCCCACGCGTGGCGGTGGCCGTACGGCGAGGCCGACGAGGAGGCCAGAGGCCACCTGCGCAAGGCCGCCGAGCATGTGCTGTACCACGGCGGCGAGTGCGCCCGCTCGTGCAGCACGATCACCGACGTCGCCGTCGATCTGTACGAGGGAGCCGCCGCCGAGCGGCTGGTGGAGCTGTCGGCCCGCGCGGAGCTGGTCGTGCTGGGCTCGCGTGGCATGGGCGCTTTGGCCAGGACCGTTGTGGGGTCGGTGGCCGGCTACGTGGCGGCGCACGCGTGCTGCCCGGTGGTCGTCGTGCGTGGGCCCGGCCCGATTCCCGTTCCGCGGCACCGCGGGGCGGTGGTCATGGGGATGACCGCGCACACGCCCGACGCGGCGATCGAGTTCGCCTTCGCTGAGGCCGACATCCGGAGGCTGCCCTTGGTGGCGGTGCATGTCGGGCACCTGCAGCCGATGGCGTGGAGCGCGCCGATGCCGCTGGTGCCCGACACACAAGCCATTACGACGGCGGCCGAGGACGATATGCTCGAACGGTTGCAGCCGTGGCAGGCCGCCCGTCCCGCGGTGTCGGTGCGCACCTACTTTGTCGCCGCATCACCCAAGGACGCCTTGCTGGATCTGTCGAAGGATGCCGCTCTGATGGTGGTCGGCGGCGCACGTGGGCACGGCAGGCTCGGCTCGGTGACCGCCTCGATCCTTCAGCATGCGTCCTGCGCCGTCGCGGTCGTCCCTGTCCTGAAGGAAAAGCCACTGCAGGCCGAGGGTTCCCTTTCCGCCTTCCATGCCGCCGAAGGCTGATCAGAACATCCTCATCGAGGAGAAAGCCAGGGAACAGCTCCTGGTGACGCACGTGAAAGACGTCATGGGTGTGGTGGCCGTCGCGGTTCACCGGCAAGCGACGTTCACCGAATTGGTGGCGACCATGCGCCGGTTCAAGGTGAGCGCCGTCGCCGTGATCGACACCGACGGACGCGCAGTCGGGACGGTGTCGGAAGGCAACCTGCTGTTATACCCGAACAATGCAGATGATCAGCCAGGTTCCATCTGAGGGCGTCGGAACCGCCAGGAAACGGGGGGAGAAGCGTTGATCACCGTCAACGCCCGCTGCAATGCCTGTTCCGGGAGTGTGCTGGTGTCGATCTCGACTGCGTCGGGCCAAGGGGCCATCTTCGCCGCCACGGCCGCGCCGATCATCTGATCGGCGTCTGAGACAGCGCCGGTACGGCGGGCGAGGCGCTCGGCGGCGATCTGCGGTAGAGCGGTGCAATGCAAGGCCACCAGGTCGCTGGAGGTGCGCCGGGCGAGGCGCTCGGCCGCTGCCCGGTGCCCGGCGTCACCCCATGAAGCGTCGAGGATGACCGGCTCACCATGCTCAAGCAGCTTCCCGGCTCGCGAGAGCAACTCGTCGTAGGTGCGTTCGGTGTGCTCATGGGTGTAGATGCCTTCGCCGAAGGGAGCGGAGGCGGACTGGTCAGGCGAGATGCCGGCCAGTTCCTTACGGACGCGGTCGCTGTTCAGCAATGTGTAACCGAGACGGTCGGCGAGGGCGGCGGCCAGGGTTGATTTGCCGGTTCCCGGGGCTCCGCCGACGAGGATCAGGGTTATCGTGCCTGCCCGCAGGTGGCGCAGTGTGAGCTCGGCGAACCGGCGAGCCTCCCCGGCCGCACCGGAGTCTCCCTGCCCCCGCCGGAAGCAGGCGACCTTGGCGCGGACGAAAGCTCGGTAGGCGACATAGTGATGCCACAGCGAGGGCGGGGCGAGGTCGCCGGTGAACTCGGTGTAGTGGTGCAGGAACACCTCGGCCAGCCGTGGTGCTCCCAGCCGTTCCAGGTCCATGGCCAGGAAGGCCGCGTCGTCAAGGCCGTCGACAAAGCGCAGCCGTTCGTCGAATTCCAGGCAGTCCAAAATCCGTGGACCATCGTCCAGGCAGAAGATGTCCTCTGCGAGCAGGTCACCGTGGCCGTCCACGATGCGGCCCTCATCGGTACGGACGGTGAACAGGGCATCACGGCCGTCGAGGAAGCGCAGCGTGAGCCGTTCGATCTCCCCGACGATCTCGGGGCCGAGGACCGGCTCGGGAAGTGCCCGGACCTGATCAAAGCTCGCGCTCCACCGTGAACGTAGCGCCTGCCCGCTTCCCTGCTGGTCGATCTGGGGACTGTGGCGAGAGCGTCCGTGCATGCTCGCGACCATCCGGGCGATCTGTCGCAGGTGTTCCTCGACCGGTCTCCCCGAATCGATCATGGTAGCGAGGCGGCGCTCTTCAGGCATGCGCCGCATCACGACGAGATGCTCACAGATCTGACCGTCCGGGCCGAGCACGTCGGCGACTCCCTCGTAGACATCCGGAGCCAGCCGCCGGTTCAGCTCCACCTCCTCATGGCAGCTCATCTCCCGGGCCTGCCGGGTGGTGAAGTCCACGAATCCGAGGTTCACCGGTTTCTTGAGTTTGAAAGCGTGATCCCCGAGGAGGAGCACGACGCCGATGTGCGTCTCCTTGATCTGCGCCCATGGTCTCATCGACGATGCCTCCATGTCCGGGTCCGCCGTCCAGGCGATCGAGACCGGAATGGACAGATGGCGCCCATTTCCAATGCCGGCTCAGGTGAGGGGGACAGGCACCCCCATGCCTGATTTCTCCCCCGGCTGTGGCTGGTGAATCGGGCGGACCGTGACAGACCGTATCGATGACCGGGCGGGGTGCCGGTCCGTGAGAGGGGCCTTCCGGCCTGGCCTTCGGGTCTTTCGGCCCTGCTGCGCCTCTGTCGTGTGGTTGAAAGCTGGCGGTGAGCAGGGAAACCGATGGGGAGACCGGCTGATGATCACGCGAATTCGACTGCGCGGCCGGCACATGACGGGTAAAGCGAAGCCAGGACCACCGAATGAGCCCCCACCTCCGCCGACGACACCGCCGCCTCCCAACTGGCGGAGTTGGCTGCTACCGGCGGCGATGACGATTTTCCTGTTGTGGCTGCTGATACCCGTCATGTTCACCGGGTCGGCGGCCACGCCGTACTCCTACAGCGACTTCGTGACGAAGGTGAGCGCCGGGCAGGTCAAGGCGGTGACGATTGATGATCAGGGTGCGGTGTCCGGCGACCTGAAGGATGGTGCGAGGTTCACGACCCAGATTCCCACAGCCCTCAATGTCGGCCGGCTGGATGCCCAGCTTCAGTCCAATCATGTTCAGATCACCGCGACCCGGTCCGACGGCTCCCTGGGGTCGATCCTGATCAGCTTCCTGCCGTTGGCGCTGCTGGTCGGCCTGTTCATGTGGAGCGGACGGAAGGCGCAGCAATCCCTGGCCGGTGGTCTCGGGGGGTTCGGCCGGTCACGAGCGAAAATCATCGAGGCGGAGCGGCCGACCACCCGGTTCGGCGACGTCGCCGGTTATGACGGTGTCAAGCAGGAGATCAGTGAGGTCGTGGATTTCCTGCGGGCCCCCGAGCGGTACGCGGCGGCGGGCGCGAAGCCACCCCGAGGCGTGATCATGGTGGGCCCTCCGGGGACGGGAAAGACGCTCATCGCCCGCGCCGTGGCCGGTGAAGCAGCCGTGCCGTTCCTGTCGGTCACCGGTTCGGCGTTCGTGGAGATGTTCGTCGGTGTGGGCGCCTCGCGGGTCCGTGACCTCTTCGACGAAGCACGCAGACGCGCGCCCTCCATCGTCTTCATCGACGAGATCGACGCCATCGGCGGCCGGCGAGGCGGGGCGGTCACCGGCGGCAACGACGAACGCGAACAGACGCTCAACCAACTGCTGGCCGAGATGGACGGCTTCGATCAGAGCAGCGGAATCGTCGTCCTAGCCGCGACGAACCGGCCCGAGACCCTTGATCCGGCTCTGCTGCGCCCCGGCCGCTTCGACCGGCAGGTGACTGTGCCGCTGCCCAACCAGGTCGAGCGGGCGGCGATCCTGGCCGTTCACGCGGCTGGAAAGCATCTGGCCCCGGACGTCGATCTCGGGGTGATCGCCCGTGGTACCCCGGGATTCTCCGGCGCGGACCTGGCCAACCTCGTCAACGAGGCCGCCATCAACGCCGTCAGGGCGGGCCGTACGACCATCGACGCCCATGACCTCGACGCGGCACGCGACCGGGTACTGCTCGGCCGCCGGGAGACCTCCAATGCTCTGCTTCCGCAAGAGCGCCACGCGGTGGCCGTGCATGAGTCCGGGCATGCGCTGCTCGCCACGTTGTGCGAGCATGCCGACCCGGTCGCGAAGGTGACCATCCTTCCCGCCGGTCTGACGCTCGGCGTCACCGAGCAACTGCCCGAGGCCGAGCGGCACCTCTACAGCGAGAGCTATCTGGCCGACCTGCTCGCCGTACGGCTCGGCGGCCGGGCCGCGGAACTGGTCGTCTTCGGCGAAGGCTCCACCGGCGCCGCCAACGACCTGGCGGCCGCCACGCAGATCGCCACCCGCATGGTGCGTGACTTCGGACTGTCGCCCGCGCTCGGCCCGGTCGGCTACTCCTCGGCCACTCCCCAGTATCTGGGCGAGGACTCCGAGAACTTCCAGCGCAAGCCGTACTCCGAGCGGACCCAGAAGATCATCGACGAAGAGGTGGCCCGGCTTCTCAGCGGGGCAGAGAAGCGGGCGATCGACCTGCTGCGCGCTCACCGCGGCGCTCTCGACCGGCTCGCGGTGATCCTGGTGGAACACGAGACCATCGCCGGTGACGTCGTCGGCAGTGTGCTGCAGGCTGAGCCCGTGGTCGTGGCGACCGATACGCTGCACAAGGCGATTCAGGCCCGGAGCGGCCCACGATGAGCGGCTCCTTCCTGCTTTCCGACGGCAGGCGCCGAAGCCGGTGCGGACAGGCTGGACGTCCTCGCCGAGCAGACCTGTCGAACCTGAGATCGCCAATGGCGGCAATCACGGTGGACGTGGTTCCGGCCCGATCGGTGATCATAGGGGGAGCGGCCGGGATCGGTCATGACCGCTGAACCCGCGTCCGTCCGCAACGACATCCAGGGCGCCTGGACCGCCTGACACACCGACGTCTGAGGAGCCCCGTCATGAACAGATCCGTAATCGCCGGCACCGATGGCTCTCCTGCCGCGTCGGAGGCGGTGCAATGGGCCGCGCGTGAGGCCGTACTGCACGCCAGGCCCCTGAGGATCGTTCACGTTCGCGAGCAGTGGGCCGGCGACGTCCCCATCCACACGATGAAGAACTACCGGGATCCAGAGGCGAAACACTGCCGTGCGATGCTCGCGGATGCGGCCGAGGCGGCGCGGGTGAGCGCGCCTGGCCTGCAGGTCACCACCGCACTCGTTGACGGAGACCTCGTCCGAAGGCTCCTGGAGGAGTCCGAAGCGGCCGATCAGATCGTGATCGGCAGCCGAGGCCAGGGCGGGTTCGCCGGGCTGCTGCTGGGCTCGGTCGGCATGGGCGTCGCGGGCCACGCCGGCTGTCCTGTCGTCGTCGTCCGCGGTGACTCCGCGACACGCCACGGCCGGATCGTGGTCGGGGTCGACGGATCGGAGGGTGCGGAGGCCGCGCTCGCTCACGCCTTCGCCGAGGCCGAGATCCGAGATGCCGTCGTGCACGCCGTCCACGCCTGGCAGCCCCCTGGCCTGTCCACGCCGGCCGTCGAGAGCGGATCCGCGGGGGAGAGGATCATCGCTGAGAGAGGCGCGTTCCTCCGGCAGGTGCTGGCTCCGTGGCGGGAGCGGTTCCCCCGTGTCACGGTGACCGAGTCGATCGTCTGTGGTCATCCGGCCGGAGTCCTCTGCGACGCCTCCACCGAGGCCGACATGGTCGTCGTCGGCTCCCGGGGTCACGGCCTGCTCGCCTCCGCCGTCTTCGGCTCGGTCAGCCACGGCGTCCTTCACCACGCCCACTGTCCCGTCGCCGTCGTCCGTCCGAAGGGGGCGGCTCCGGAGCCGGCGTAGTCTCCCGAGCGGAGCAGGCGCCCGAATGCGATCGGCGGGAAAGGCGGTGCGGTGGCGCGCCTGATCGGCCGCGGCGCCGGAGAACCCTCAGCCACGTGACCGGACTCTCCGGCAGGGAAAGGGCGAAGGTCCTGTTCATGCCGGGACGATCGCCCCTGGGGAAAACGCCGGCGCCGCGGTCGGATGGAAGCGCAGCAGAAGCGAGAGGAACATGTCATGACCGAATCGATCACCGCTGCGACGGACGGCTCGCCCGCCGCCATGGCGGCCGTGAAATGGGCGGCTGATGACGCCGCCCGCAGAGGGTTGCCGTTGCAGATCGTCCACGTTGTGGACCGCTGGCCGTATGGCGTCGCCGCGTTCCCGCCGCCCGACTGGATCGAGCTCGCGGCGCGCGCCGGCGAGCAGGTGCTCGTCGAAGCGATCACCGTGGTCACGGAATACCGGCCGGACGTCCGGGTGAGGACCGAACTGATCGAGGGATCACCGGCCAAGGTTCTGCGCGAGCAGGCCGGCACGGCCACCGAGCTCGTGATCGGCAGCCGCGGCCTGGGCGGCTTCGTCGGCGCCCTGCTGGGCTCAATGGTCCTCCACGTGGCCGGTCATGTGCCCGGCACCGTCGTAGTCGTCAGGAGGGACGCCGACGAGCCGTACGGTGAGATCGTCGTGGGTGTCGACGGCTCCGCCGAATGCGAGCCCGCGCTGGCCTACGCCTTCGAGCAGGCCAAACTGCGCGGCTGCGCGCTGCGCGCCGTCCACGCCTGGCAGCGGCCGGTGTACGGCCTCATACCGGAGATCCCCGCCGACATAGAAGAGGTCCGCCGTTTCCACCAGCGTATGGTGCGCGACAAGCTGGGCACCTGGCGGGAGAAGTTTCCCGAGGTGGAAGTGGTGGAGGACGTTCAGGGCGCGCATCCGGTCGAGGCCCTGACCGATGCCTCGGCCAGGGCCGACCTGGTCGTCGTGGGCTCGCGGGGGGTAGGTGCGGTCGGCTCGGTGCTGCTGGGCTCCGTCAGCCGCGGCGTGCTGCACCACGCCCACAGCCCGGTGGCGGTGGTCAACTCGTGACCACCGGGCTCGCACGGCAGGCCTGACGAGCCGCCGGCCATCCGCTCACGTCCATCAGTCGCGGTTCGACCGGGGAAGAAAACCTCATGATCGTCGACGGCGTCGACGGCTCGCCAGGCGGTGCCGCCGCGATCGAGTTCGCGTTCGCCGAGGCCGGCGCCGACTGCGCCCGCGCGCGCGGCACGATCGTCAACGTGGCGACCGATCTTTACGGAGGCTCTGCCACGCAGCGGCTCGTCGAGTTGCCGGCCGGCGTGGAACTCGTCGTGGTCGGCTCTCGGGGACTGGGCGCCCCAGCCCGGAGAAGCGTGACCAGATCGCCAACCGCAAGAAGCGCGGCTCCCTCGGTGGCCGGCCGCCGAAGTTCGACGCGGCCGACTACAAAGAGCGCCACGCGGTGGAGTGCGGCATCAATCGCCACCGTGCGGTCGCCATGAGATACGACAAGCTCGCCGTCCGCTACGGGGCGACCGTGCTGGCCGCAGCCATCAACGAGTGGCTGTGACCAGCACTTTCGAAACCCGCCCCAGTGCTTCAGCCGGCACCGGAGCGGTGCAGTCGGCGAAAGTGAGTCCTCACGCGACGGAACGATCAAACTGCGGAAGACTTCGTCGGCGACGGAGGAGGGAGCCGTGATGGTGGGCGATGGTGCTGCAGCGGCCACCGGTGCCCCATGGTCGGCGCATCCGCAAGTGAAGGTGGGGACCGAATGAGTCTGCGCCTCTATCTGGACAGCGCCCGGCAGCCCCGTATGCCGGACGGGTCGGCGGGTGAATGGGCCGATTTCTTCGACGGGGCGATGGAGCTGGAGGCCAAGAACTGGCCGCCGCTGCTGTGGTGGGCGATGTTCAGCCCCGGAGACCTCGTGGATGCGAGGATCGCCGACACCGAGGACGCCGGTACCGATGAGCACGCGGAGTTGCTGAGCGAGTGGGGCGAGGCCACCTACCCGTACCTGGTGGTCGACCAGCGGACGGCGCTGTCGCGACTGCACGCCCGGCGGCAGGGACTGAGCAGTCGGCTCGGCGCGCAGTTCTCGCCCCTCTACGATGAGTTCGTTGCGCTCATCGACGCCCGGTTCGGCCCCTACGTGCTGCTGCGGACCGAGGCGTTGGCCGATGGCGGTGAAGGCGGCATCCGCCTGCTGTTCGAGGAGACCCTGGTAGACCTGGAGCGCCTCGACGTCGGTCGTTCCACAGCGGCCGGCGGGCGGGTGGACGGACTGATCTCGGATTTTCAGCGGTGGAAGCACACGGATCCGGTCTGGATACTGTCAGGTGCTGGCGACGGATGGCCGAGCGTCGCGCTGCGGGAGCGCTACGCCGCCACTGCGGTCAGGCGGTCATCCAGCCGGAGTGCCGAGCGGTCCGCCGTTGTGGGCTGGGTGTGGGGCGTTCTCGTCGTGGTCTGCAGCATCGGTGCTTACTGGCTCACCGGGAGTGTCTGGCCGGTCGTCGTCGCGTCCGGCGTGGTCCTGGCCGTGCTGGTGGCGGGTTTCGTCCGGCGACGGGGGTGAGCGGGCAGGTCGGCACGACGGGTCGGGTGACCAGCACGTGATCACCGCACGACCTTGATCCACATCTGAAACGCGCCTTGGTAGTGCTTTGTCAGGTCAGCCTGTTGTGGCTGGTCAGGTCGGTCGGGTGGTGGTCCGATGCGGGCGTGACCCCCGAACAGCTCGCTCGTATTCGCCGGCGACTGGAAAGGTGCTTCGCACGTCCTCCCGGCGCGCTACTCCTCCGCTGAGGGTTGATCCATCGGGCGCGGCTCACTCACCGTGCTACTTGTTCTGCGCAGATGCACGCCATCGGCCCAGATCCAGGTCCGCACGGTCCGCCCATCGTCATCGGCCCGACTCACCCACGCCTCAGCCACCCCCGGAAGCTGGGACTGCACCACCGCCCAGTCCGACGCCTGCTCCCACGTGGAATTGAGTACCCCGCCGATACCCTCCGTGCCGTCCACCATGGTGGTACCGACCGCATACATCACCGATGCCTCAGGCGAGATCATCCCCATCGGTCGCTGCCCCAGATAAGCGCCGCTGTATGCCTTCTCGTCACTGGCCGACCACCCAGCCCGCAGCATGAGGCCCAGCAGACCAGCCAGTAACGCGATGGCAACCACCACAATCCCTACCGTGCTCATGACACCTCCGAGAGTCGTGTTACCGCTTGCCGACTGCTATTTACGCGTCCGCAACTTGCCCTGCCAGTTCCACTGCAACGCCGTCTTGCTCGTCTGCCTGCCCCCGGCCCAGGTCCACGCCGTTGTCATCCGGGCTACCGGGTCGTCATGGGTCACCCACGCCTCCCGGACGTCCGGCCGCGCGGAGATCTCCTCCGCCCACGCGCGCACCTGTGGCCAGGACAGCACCCATTCCTGCGCATCGCTTCCCCGCCCGTCCGTACTGACCGTGCTGACCAGATAGGTACGCACCGGCCACGGCGCGCCGTTCTCGCGTGTCTCGTGGCTCGCCCCGCTGTCCGGTAGGACCAGGGCCTCTTTGCGCTTCAGCGCCCGCCGTGCCAGATCCAGCCGGACCAGCCGGCCCACCAGCAGCACCGCCAGAGCCGCCCCCAGCAGCAGCATCCACAACTCCAACGGCACCACGACCCGAACAGAACCCATGAACCCTCCAGCCTGTTGACCTGCCGCGTGGGCCGCCGGCCTCAACCTCTTCGAGGCCCTTCGGGTGCTCCGCATTGACGTCGGCCGCTCACGCTCCCGGACCCACTTTCCCGCCGACAACCAAGGTGCCTTCGGCCCGTTTCTCAGCGCGCGGAATCTCCACTGACCGCTGATCTGCCGGGCGCGGTATCCGGCGATCGGCCGTATCCCGTTACCTTGCGTATCTGCTTACCGTTCTGTCATGTCCATGTGGTCACACCCCACCAGGCGTTACAGCGGATCACATACACCGCTCCACGCGATCTTCCAGTTGCCTGGATGTGACACCTGGCCGCCCGCCCGGCCAGGTGTCACAGGACCTCAGCCCTTGATGAAGCGGCGGGTCATGTACCGGCGGACCGGGGGCAGGGAGGCCAGCCGCAGCGGGAGCAGGCTCAGCCACAGCAGCAGGGGGTTGGCCGGGGCGTAGACGCCTTTGACGCGGCGGCCGAGCTTCTGTTTGCGTTCGGCTTCGGGGCGGATGGCGGCCTCCCACGCGGCCAGTGCGGCGGGGATGTCGCCGGGGTGGGCGGCCAGTTCGGTGCCGAGCCGGTCGGCGCCGCCGACGGCCAGCGAGGAGCCGTATCCGGCGAACAGGGTGACGCACCAGGCCGCGTCGCCCAGCAGCACCACCCGGCCGCTGCTCCAGTGCGGCGCGACGACCTGGCTGATGGTGTCGGAGTAGACCGAGTCGGCCCGCTTCAGGCCGGCGAGGGCGTCGGGGATGACCCAGCCGAGGTCGCCGTAGACGCGTTCCAGTTGGGTGGCGACGTCCTCGCCGGGGCGGGCGTGGTCGGTGCGGTAGCCGAAGAAGGCGACGTTGCGGCCGTCGGGGATGCTGATGACCGCTGCGGTGCGGCCGTTGGAGGACAGGGTGCCGGTCGCGCCGGGTGCGATGGTCGCGGGCCGGTGGTCGAGCATGTAGACGGCGACCTTGTGCTCCAGGTCGAGCAGGAAGTCCTCCTCCGGGCCGAACAGCAGGGCGCGGGTGGCCGAGTGCAGGCCGTCGGCGCCGACCAGCAGGTCGGCCTCCTCGATGGTGCCGTCGCTCAGGGTGACGCGGACGGCGTGCTCGTCCTGGTCGAGGTGGGTGAGGGTGGCGCCGAAGCGGATCTCGGTGTGGTCGTGGACCTTCTCGTACAGGACGGCTTCGAGGTCGCCGCGCAGGATGGTGATCGAGCGCGGCCCGGTGGTGGCGGCGATGGTGGCGCGGTCGAGGGCGAAGCGGCGCGAGCCGTCGCTCCTGTGGTAGACGAGCTCGGTGGTGTTGAAGGCTTTGGCTCGCAGGTCGTCCACGATGCCGAGGTGTTCGGCGGCGTCGTAGCCGATGCCGCCGAAGGTGACCGCGTAGCCGCCGCCGCGCCGCTGCGGGGCGCGTTCGACGATGAGGGTGTTCCAGCCGATCTGGTGCAGGCGCAGGGCGGTGGCCAGGCCGGCGATGCCGGCTCCGATGATGATGGCGCGCATGAGAGTCGTCGAGTTCCTTAGTGGGAGAGCTGGTCGAGCAGTCGCTGTTCGGCGGCGGCATCCAGCCAGGTGTCGGGGGAGGGCGCGTCGGCGCGGGGTGCCGGGTCGCCTTCGGCCTGCAGCCAGGCCCAGGTGTCGGCGAGGGTGTCGCGCAGCGGGCGTGTGGTGAGCCCTTCGGCCAGGGCGGCGCTGACGTCGGCGTCGTGCATGCCGCTCGGCGCGCTGCCGTCGGGCAGCCGCAGCCCGAGCTCCATGCCGAGCGGCAGGCCGTGCCGCATGAGCAGCTCCGGCTGGGCCCACACGAGTTCGGTGTCGAAGCCGGTGACCTCCAGCGCCGTGGTGAGCAGGTCGCCGAGGGTGATCGCGCCGGGTGGTCCGGTCACGGTGAAGGCGCCGCTCAGGCCGCGTTCGGCCGAGCGCAGCATCCAGGCGGCCAGGTCCCGGACGTCGAGGTACTGCAGGGATGTGTCGGCGGGGGCGGGGGCCAGGACCCGGCCGCCCTTCTCCAGGCGGCGCAGCCACCACGGGATGCGGCCGACGTCCTCATACGGGCCGAGGATCATCCCGGCTCTGGCCAGCAGCGCCGCTCCGGGGAAGGATTCGGTGACGGCGAGTTCGCCGCCGCGCTTGGCCGCGGCGTAGTCGGCGGCGTCGGTGCTGCCGGGGTCGCCGTCAACCAGGGGCGCGTGCTCGTCGGCGCCCGCGGGCCAGGGCCAGCGGTGCACGCCGCGGCTGGAGACGTATCCGTAGTGCCCGGCCCGGCCGGACAGCAGGCGGGCGGCCTCGCGCACCACCCGCGGTGCCCAGGCCCAGGTGTCGACGACGGCGTCCCATTCCTGGCCGCCCAGCGCCCGGCGGACAGCCTCGGGGTCGGTGCGGTCGGCGATCAGCGCTCGCACGCCGGGCGCGGGGTCGCGGCTGAGGCCGCGGTTGAGCGTGCTCACCTCATCGCCGCGCTCCAGCGCGGTCTCGACGATCGCGCGGCCCACATGGTGGGTGCCGCCAAGGACAAGTACTTTCACGATGCTCCTGGAGTAAGAGGAAGCCAGAGGGCTGACGGATGCTGGTGGTCGTGGAAGATCTCGTGCTGCGAGCCGGACGATGCCGTCGCACACGTTGACCGATCGGCCGCGCGCGTCCACCTCGCACACCCGGGCGAAGTAGTCGACGTTCGGGTTGGCCGAGCGCGCGTGCAACCGCACGCGGACCGGGCCCACGGCCTCGACGTCTTCGACCGGAGGCGCGGTGGTGAAGGTGAGCACGTCGGCTCTGACCTCGATGGCGCGGTTGTCCTTCGCCCCCGCCGAAAGGCCCACCTGCGTGCCACCGACCGTGGGGGTGGGGTCCGCGGGGTCACGGCGCGTCCTGAATCAGCGCGATCCTCCATTCCGGGATGTCGCGGACGGCCGGCTCCCACTGCACGAGGCCGAGGTCGCAGGCGCCCCACGTGGCCGGCTCACCGCCGAACCACGGCCGGGCACGCACCCGGTGACGGAGGGCGGGGCGCACGCCGTACAGACGGCTGAGCAGGGTCATGGCCGGTCAACTTCCTGTCGAGGCTGATGAGATGTCACATCGCCGACCAGGCTTCCCGGCACACCATCGAACCTCTCGAGAGGCCGATGTCAGCAATATACCGACTTTTCAGAAATTTCTGAAGAGTCGAGGTGTTCGGTATCCTGTTCCTCCTCAAGGAGGCGAACACATGGACGACCGGCATGAGCAGTGGCAGGCGGCGGAACGGCTGGCCCTGACGTTGATCGAGGGCGGGCTACAGCGCATGGCCGCGCGCACCCTGGCGGTCTTCCTGTTCACCGACCAGGACAGCGTCACCGCCGGTGAGATCGCGACGCGGCTGGAGGCCAGCGCAGGCTCGGTCTCGGGCGCGATCAAATCCCTGCTGACGGTCGGGCTGATCGAACGCCTGCCGTCGCCCGGCAGCCGACGCGAGCACTACCGGCTCCGTGACGACGCCTGGGCCACCCTGTTCACCAGCCAGAACACCGTCATCCAGGCCATGCTCCAGGCTGCGGCCGCCGGAATCGCCGCCACTGATGAGGGCGATCCCGCCCGTCGGCGCCTGGCCCAGATGCACGCCTTCTACGAATTCCTGCTCGGTGAGCTCCCCGCCCTGCTGCACCGCTGGCACCAGCGGACCGGCTGACCCCAGCCCGAGACGCGAGAAGCGGCAGCCGCGCTCAGCCTGCGGCGAGGAATTCGCGGATCTCCGTGGCGATGCGAGGGTGGTCAGGGCCGAACCAGATCATGTGGCTGTCTGCCCGGCTCTCCATCAGCTCGGCGTTCGGCATGACCGACGCCAGGGCCCGCTCGGCGTCTTCACTGAGATCACCTCGGTGAGTGCTCGCCCGCTGGTTGGCTACCAGGTCCGAGTCTGCCTCGGACAGGCCCGGCAGCTCTCATCGGGCTCAATACAGCCGGGCCGGCCACCCTGACCCGGAACACCCCCGCAAGGGGTGATCGTCTCAGTCTGCCCCCAAGGAAAGCCAATTGAATTATTGGCATATTTCGGAATCGTCAACCCGATATACGGTGACTGACCGACCATTTACCAAGCAATGAGATGAGTCGTGCCAGCCGGGCGACAGGCGCCCAATATGTTTTATCTCGCACAGAAGAGGTATGGCCAGGCGTGCGCTAATCATACAAAAGAGCCAAATGTCCATGTTTGCAATCAATGGCCAATACAACTAAATTCATAACCATTTTAGATAGGAGTTCGGAAAATATATGCCTGAGCTTGTACGGCGACGCTTCCTGCAGATCGGCGCGATCGCCGGGGCCTCCATGCTGGCTCCGATTCGGTTCGCTGAGACATCCCTGGCACGAAGCCTGCCCGGAAGAACGCTTGACCCGACCGCCATCAGAAAGTACGTGACACCGCTGGTGATCCCGCCGGCGATGCCGCCGTCCAAGACAAAACGCAAGCTCGACTACTACGAGATTGCCGTGCGCCAGTTCAGGCAGCAGATCCTGCCTCCGGGCCTACCGTCGACGACGGTGTGGAGCTACGGATCGGTCGACCAGCCGAAGTCGTTCAACTATCCGGCGTTCACCATAGAAGCTCGCTATCGGCGACCGATCCGAGTCAAATGGATCAACGATCTCGTCGACCGGCACGGCTGCTTCCTGCCGCACCTCCTGCCGATCGACCAGACCTTGCACTGGGCCAACCCCCCGGGCGGCAAGCAGCACCGCGACTCGAACGGCACCGATCAGAACCCCTACCGCGGACCGGTGCCGCTCGTCACCCACGTCCACGGCAACCACACCTTCGACTACAGCGATGGATACGCCGAGGCGTGGTATCTGCCGGACGCCTCCAACATCCCAAAGGGATACGCACGCGAGGGCTCTTTCTTCAAGTTCTTCAAGGAGAAGTCACCGCTGGGCCACGACTGGGACACCGGTGAGGTGGTCTTCGAATACGGCAACGACCAACCGGCCAACACGCAGTGGTACCACGACCACACTCTTGGCATGACCAGGGCCAACGTCTACGCCGGGCCGGCCGGCTTCTATCTGCTCCGCGGCGGCCCCAACGACCTGCCACCAGGTTACTTGCCCGGCCCCGCACCGCAGGTCAGCGACCGACCGGGCAAGCGCTATTACGAGATCCCGCTGGCCGTCCAGGACCGCTCGTTCAACAACGACGGTTCCCTGTTCTACCCCAACAGCCGGGCCTTTTTCGATGGGTTCACCGGCCCGTACGCGCCGGACAGCGACGTGCCGCCGATCTGGAACCCGGAGTTCTTCGCCAACACGATCGTCGTCAACGGGAAGACCTGGCCGGCACTGGGGGTGGAGCCGCGACGGTACCGCTTCCGCATCCTCAACGGATGCAACAGCCGCTTCCTGATCTTCAAGCTGGTATCCGACCCGTTGGCGCCGCGTCCCGCACCAGCGGTGTTGCCTCTCTGGGTGATCGGCGCGGAAGGCGGCTTCCTGTCCGCACCGGTATCACTCGACAATCTGCTGATGTCGCCGGCCGAACGGGCTGACGTGATCGTGGATTTCACCGGCCTGCCCGTGGGCACGGAGATCTATCTGATCAACGAGGGGCCGGACGAGCCCTTCAACGGCCAGTCGGGGACCTTCGCCGATCCCGCCACCACCGGCCAGGTCATGAAGTTCAAGGTCGTGCCGCTCACCTCGCGTGACACCAGCACTCCACCGAATCAGCTGAAGCTGCCGGCACCCGCCCCGCTCGGCGCGGAGACCAACCGCCGGCAGGTTTCCCTCAATGAGCAGGATTCGGCCGTCCTGCCGGGTGTGGGCCCGGTTATAACGCTGCTCGGCACAGTGCAGAACGGTACGGCCGTCCCGTTGCGGTGGGACGACAAGATCACCGAGAATCCCGCCCTGAACTCCATCGAAGTCTGGGAGATGTACAACTTCACGGCGGACGCGCATCCGATCCATATCCATGAGGTGCAGTTCCAGGTCGTCGACCGGCAGCCGATCGATGGTAATCCGCGACCGCCGGAGCCATGGGAGCGGGGCTTCAAGGACACCGTCATCGCCTACCCCGGAGAGATCACACGGGTGAAGGCGAAATTCGACCTGCCCGGCCAGTACGTCTGGCACTGCCATATCGTCGAACATGAGGACAACGAGATGATGCGCCCCTACCACATCGGGCCGATCCCGCCGTCCCTGCCATAACCAAGTCGCGTCGATCGTCACATAGGAACAATTTCCGCGGAAGCGGTCTTGACCTATCGAGTGAATTCCGTTTGTCACTTCCGGCCCAACTCCCCCCGAGGGCCGTTGTGGACGCCGATCCCGGAGGGGCCTCGGCTCCCCTGCGCCGCTCATCGACCCACAACCGGCACCGCCGTTGGTCGATTCGCGGGGTGGGCTGAGCACGAAGATTCATCTGGTCACCGGCCGGCGGTGCCGTCCGATCGCGCGGATGATCAGTCCAGGCCAGTACGGTGACGGCCCGTATTTCCGGCGAGTGCTCCAGCGGGTGCGCATCACGCGTCGTGGTCGGGGTTGTCCACGCAGGCGTCCGGCTCGGGTACTGGCCGACAAGGCCTACTTCTCGCGCGCCGGCCGCATGCTGACGGGCGCGGAAGATGGTGGAGTCGATGCTGAAGGTCCACTCCACGGTGTCGATCGAGACGTCCTTGACCTGCATCTCCTCCAGCAGTCGCGCCCAGGTACCGCCCTGAGCCCAGCGCTTGAACCGCTCGTAACAGCTCTGCCGGAGCCCATACCGCTCGGGAATCTCCCGCCAGGGCGCCCCGGTCCGCAACCGCCACAAGATCCCATCGATGGCCTGGCGACGGCCACGCCACGGACGACCCCGCCCGTCCGTCGGGCAGCAACGGCTCAATCCTCCGCCAGGCCTTATCGGTCAGCTCGCCGCGTTTTACCATGAACGATCATCTGACCGCAGCAGCCATGATCATTCATCGGACAGACTCTAGGCCATGGCGCGGTCGATGAGCTCCTGGACCCGTTCGGGGGAGTAGAGCCCGTCCACCAGGAGTTGCGCGAGCCCGAGAACGCCCGTGCGCGGGTCCAGATCGCTGCGGACGATCTGCAGGTTGCGGGTCGCCAGCGGTAGGGACCGCCGGTAGACGATCTCCCGGATGCCGGCGAAGAGGAGTTCGTCGGTGTGGGCGAGCTGGCCGCAGATCGCGATGACGCGGGGGTTGAACAGGTTGACCGTGTCCGCGAGGGCGCCTCCGAGGATGCGGGCGGCCCGGCGGGCGAGCCGTACCGCGACGGGGTCGCCGCCGCGGATCAGCCGCACGGCGTCGTCGACGGTGGTGACCTCACGGCCCGCCGCCCGCAGGTCGCGTACCAGGGCCCAGCCGCCGGCGTAGGACTCCAGACAGCCGGAGTTGCCGCAGCGGCAGACGGGCGGTTCGGCCACTCCCTCGGCCATGACCTGGATGTGGCCGATGTCTCCTGCCGCGCCGTCGGCGCCGCGGTGCACCCGCCCGTCGGCGATGAGGCCGGTGCCCACCCCGGTGCCGATCTTGACCATGAGGAGGTGCGGGACGTCGGGATGGCGCAGGCGCTGCTCGCCGTACGCCATGGCGTTGACGTCCTTGTCGACCAGGACGGGGCAGTCGTACTGGGGTCTGAACCATCCGGGGATGTCGAAACCGTGCCAGCCGGTCATGATCGGCGGGCTGACCACGCGTCCCGTGGCGAAGTCGACGGGGCCGGGAACGTCGAGCCCGACGCCGAGCACCGCGTCGGGGGTCTGCCCGGCGCCGTGGAGGATCTCCGTGAAGAGCTTCTCGACGATCCTGAGGACGGTCTCGGGGCCCGCGGTGACGTCGGCCCGCGTCTCCCGCTCGATCCGCACCCTCCCGCCCAGGTCGCAGAGCGCGGTCCGCAGCGCGGTGGCGCCGATGTCGGCGACGAGCAGCACGCCGAGGTCGCGGCTGACAACGAACTGGCCCGCGGGCCTGCCGCGGGTCCTGGCCTCTCCCGGGCCCGGGATCACCAGCCCGGCGGCCAGGAGGCCCTCGAGCCGTTGGTTGACCGTGGTGCGGGAGAGGCCGGTAAGACGCACCACGTCGGACTTGGTGAGGCCGTCGGGGACGTCCCGGAACAGGCTGAGGATCTCGCCGCTGCTCACTCCCATCCTCGGCGTGGCGAGGGTTGTGGTGCGCATAGCCCCACTGTAGCTATGCCGGTAACTAGACGTAAGTCAAGAATCTTTCGACTAGATAAGTCGAAAGGCAGGTTTTTGGACGTCAGAAGAGAGGTTACGTTTCGGACATCTACGCCGAAAGGGGCATCCGATGTATGTCAACGCCAGAGGCCGTCGCGTGGCGGCAGCCGGCGCGCTCGCCGCCGTCGGCGCCCTCGTGCTGGGGGCCTACAGCTCCGGCCTGCCCGCCGGTTCGGCCGCCGCGACCGGAGAACGGGCCGCCGCGGCTCCCAGGATCGCCGCAGTGATCAAGGGCCTGGACAACCCGTTCTTCCAGACGATGAAACAGGGCATCGACGATCAGGCCCGCGCGGCCGGGGCCACCGTCACGGTCCAGGCCGCCAACTCCATCACCGACACGACCGGCCAGGCGGACAAGCTGAACAGCCTCAGCGGCCAGGACTTCTCCTGCTACGTGGTCAACCCGATCTCGGGCACGAACCTCATCCAGGGGCTCGCCAGGCTGTCCGCGATGAACAAGGCCATCGTCAACATCGACAGCCCGGTCGACCCCCAGGCCGCCAAGAGCGCCGAGGTCAAGCTCGCCACCTACATCGGCACCGACAACACCGAGGCCGGCAAGATGGCCGGGCAGCGGATGACCCAGCTCCTGCCCTCCGGCGGCAAGGTCGCGTCCGTCGGCGGCATCGCGGGCGACGTGACCAGCGGCGCCAGGCTCGGAGGCTTCCAGCAGGGGATCGGCCCCAACCTGAAGATCGTGCAGACGGTCGCCGCCAACTGGGACCGCCAGACCGCGCTGACCGCCGCGACCGACGTGATGCAGGCGCAACCCGACCTGGCCGGCTTCTTCGTCGCCAACGACGACATGGGGCTGGGCGTGGCACGTGCCGTGGCCAACGCCGGCAAGGCCGGCAAGGTGAAGGTCATCAGCGTGGACGGCATCAAGGACGCCCTGGAGGCGGTCAAGGCGGGCACCCTGGACGGCACCGTCGCCCAGTACCCGTATGTGATCGGCGCGATGGGCATCGAGGCGTGCCAGGCTGCGACGAGCGGCAAAACGCTGCCCTCCCATGTGAAGGCCCCGGTCGAAGTCGTCACCAAGGACAACGCCGACAAGGCATTGGCGGCCACGCCGAAGCCGTTCGGCGCCTACAGCGACCCGATCAAGAACCTCACCAAGTAGCCGCGGACACCGTCCCGCGGAACGAGGGGTGACACGCATGGCAAACACCACACTGACGGCCGGCGAAGGGCAGGCCTGGCCCGCGCGGCTGAAGGACGCGAGCTTCTGGGCCGAATGGGCGGCCCTCGTCGGGCTGATCGTGCTCGTGATCGTCTTCCAGGCGCTGAACCCCACGTTCCTGAGCACGGGCAACATCTCCTCGATGCTGGTCGCCGCCGCGATCCTGATCATCCTCGCGGTGGGGCAGACCTTCGTGATCGCCACCGCGGGCATCGACCTGTCGATCGCCTCGGTGATGACCCTGGGCGCGGTCGTGTTCGGCCAGGCGTACGCGGCCGGCCTCGGCCTGGCGCCGGCGTGCCTGCTGGCGGTGCTCGGCGCCGGGGCGGCCGGCGCGCTCAACGGGCTGATCATCGCCTGGGGCAGGATCGCCGACTTCATCGTGACCCTCGGGATGCTGTCGGCCGCCTCGGGACTCGCCCTGATCCTGTCCGACGGGAAACCCGTGACGATCATCGATCCGAAGTTGCTGAGGCTGTCCACCGGAGGCGTCGGGATCTTCGGCTGGTCGTTCGTCATCGCGGTGGTGGTCGCGGTGGCGGCGCACGTGGCGCTGTTCCACACCCGCTTCGGCACCCACCTGCTCGCCACCGGAGGGGCGCCGGAGTCCGCGACGGCCATGGGCATCAGCACCAGGCGCATCAAGCTCGCCGTCTACCTGATCAGCGGCCTGCTCGCCGGTCTGAGCGCGATCCTGCTGGTCGCCAGGATCGGCGCGGCCGAACCCGCCGCCAACACCGCCTTCCTGCTCAACTCCGTGGCCGCGGTGGTCCTCGGCGGGGTCAGCCTCTTCGGCGGGCGGGGAACCGTCATCGGCCCGCTCTTCGGCGCGCTGCTGCTGGTCGCGCTGGTCAACGGGCTCACCCTGCTCGGCGTGTCGCAGTTCTACCAGCCCTTGGCCGTCGGCATCGTCGTGGTGCTGGCCGCACTCCTCATGAGGTTCCAGCAATGACCGGACAGATGACTCAGCGGCCGACGCCCGGCACGCCCACCGGCGAGGTGCTCCTGGACTGCCGGAACGTCTCCCTGGCCTTCGGCAGTGTCCAGGCGCTCATCGACGTCTCGCTCACGCTGCGCCCCGGCGAGATCACCGCCCTCGTCGGCGACAACGGAGCCGGCAAGACCACGCTGGTGCGCTGCATCTCCGGAGTCCACCGGCCCGACAGCGGGCACGTCTACTTCGACGGCGCGGAGATCGCCTTCCACTCACCCGAGGACGCCCGCGAGGCCGGGATCGAGACCGTCCACCAGAACCTCGCGCTCGTCGAGGACCTCACCGTGTGGCAGAACCTCTTCCTCAACCGCGAGATCGTCCGCAGGCTGGGCCCCCTCGCCTTCCTCAACCGGCGCGCCATGCAGGCCCGCTCCCGCGAGATGGTCTCGACACTGGCGGTCAACGTGCCCGCGGTGGGGTCCCGCGTCCGGCGGCTCTCCGGCGGCCAGCGCCAGGCGGTCGCCATCTGCCGGGCCACCGGCTTCAGCTCCAAGCTCGTCATCATGGACGAACCCACCGCGGCGCTCGGCGTCCAGGAGACGGCCCGCGTCGAGGAACTCATCGTCAGACTGCGCGACGAGGGGCACGCCGTGCTCATCATCAGCCACAACTTCGCGCAGGTCATGCGGCTCAGCCACCAGGTGTGGGTGATGCGTGCGGGCCGCTGTGTGGGCGGGCGCCGCACCGCGGAGACCACCGGCGAGGAGATCGTCGCCCTCGTCACCGGCGCCCTCGCCACCTGACCACGTCACGAGACCTAAGGAAGCCCTCCGATGCCCACTGACACCGCGACCAACCCGATCGGCGTGCACGCGCTGGTATGGGTCGGCGACACCAGCCCCCGCTCGGTGGCCTACGCCGTCGAGAAGACGAAGGCCACCGGCTTCGACCTGCTGGAGATCTCCCTGCACGACTCGGGGAACCTCGACGTGGCCACCGCGCGTGAGGCCCTGCGGTCGGCGGGCCTGGGCGTCGCCTGCTCCCGCGGCCTCGCCTTCGACGCCGACGTCTCCAGCGAGGACCTCGCCGTGGTGGAGCGCGGCGAGAAGCTGCTGCACGACTCCCTCGCCATCACCCGCGCGCTCGGTGGCACCCACTTCACCGGCGCGCTCTACAGCGCACTGGGCAAGTACGGCAGGCCGCTCACCGACGCAGGACGCCGCAACGTCGTGACAGTGCTGCGCCGCCTGGCCCAGGAGGCCGCGGGCGAGAGCATGACGCTCGGGCTGGAGATCTGCAACCGCTACGAGACCAACGTCGTCAACACCGCGCACGACGCGTTGCGCCTGGCCGAAGACATCGGAGAGGACAACGTGCTCATCCATCTCGACACGTACCACATGAACATCGAGGAGGACGATCTCGTACGGCCGGTCCACGAGGTCGGGGACCGGCTCGGCTACGTCCACGTGGGCGAGAACCACCGCGGCTACCTCGGATCGGGGCACCTCGACTTCACCGCGTTCTTCCACGCGCTCGGCGACATCGGATACAGCGGGACGATCACCTTCGAGTCCTTCTCCTCGGCGGTCGTGATGCGCGGCCTCTCCAACGACCTGGCCATCTGGCGCAACCTGTGGTCGGACGGCGAGGACCTGGCCCGCCACGCCCGCGCGTTCATCGGCAACCAACTCCACACGAGCCGCTCTCGATGACCCTCGACGACCTGGCGGACCGGGCCCGCGCGCTGGCCGCGCGGCATGAACGAGTCCTGCTCGGAATCACCGGAAGCCCGGGTTCCGGCAAGTCCACGCTCGCGGAGTACCTGATGCGTCTGCTACGGCAGGCGGCACCCCGCGGCCACTCGGCGGAATGGGTGGCACACGTGCCGATGGACGGCTTCCACCTCGCCGACGTCGAGCTCGACCGGCTCGGACGGCGCGACCGCAAGGGCGCACCCGACACCTTCGACGCGGCGGGCTACGCGGCCCTGCTGCGCCGGCTGCGCGACAACGAGGACGACGTCGTCTACGCGCCCGCCTTCGAGCGTGATCTCGAACAGCCGCTCGCCGCCAGCATCCCCGTGCCCAAGGCCGCCAGGATCGTCATCACCGAGGGGAACTACCTGCTTCTCGACCAGGGCGACTGGGCACGCGTCCGGCCCTGCCTCCACGAGGTCTGGTACTGCGCCCTCGACTCCGCCGAGCGGGTGCGCCGCCTCGTCTCCCGCCACGAGAGGTTCGGCAAGGACCATGAAGCGGCCGTGGCATGGGTGATGGGGACCGACCAGCGGAACGCCGACCTGATCGCCACGACCAAGGACCGGGCGGATCTCGTGGTTCCCGACGCGATCCTGCGCTCGCTCGGCGATGACACCCCCTGACGACGACAGACCTGGACGAAAGGGGTTCACCCAGCGCAGGCGGGCTCACCCGGCGCCGGCGTTTCCCCCGTCCGGCCTGTTCAGGGCACCACGCCGGCTCAGCCAAGAGGTGACGCCCGTCCACGGATGGCTCTGAGCAACTGCCGGCCACCCGTGTGCGGCGTCACGTACATTGCGGTCCGGCGTGAGCCGGAGTGCGGTTCAGCCGTTCTCCTCCGCGATCGCTCCGCGTACGGCCGGGGCGATCTCGCCGGCCCACCGGCCGAGGAGGACGGGGTCCGGCGCGCCGTGACCGGAGGAGAAGAGCGTGAAGCCCGACGCGCCGTGTTCCAGCACGGCGCCGGTCAGTTCCTCGACCCACTGGTCGACGGAGCCGCCGATCCAACGGCCGTCGTGGTCGCGCGTGGCGGGCAGCGGCCGGTCGGTGATGCGTCCGGGGAGATTGAAGACCGTGCGGATCTCGCGTGGGTCGCGGCCTACGGCGGCCGCCGCTCCGTCGATGACCGGCCGCGACGTCCGGTATCGCTCGCTGAGCCAATCCGCCGCGTGGCCGGGGATCCAGCCGTCGGCCACGCGGCCGGTGGCGGCCAGGGACTTCCGGCCCACCGATCCGGTCCACACGGGAGGCACGGCCACCGGAGCCGGCTCGATCTGGTCCACCCGGTAGTGGCGGCCCTGGTAGGTGACCGGCGGACCACCCCCCGACAGTGCCTTGACCAGGACGATCGCCTCCTCGAAGGCGTCCACCGCATCGCTCGGTGACAGCCGCGGCACCCCCATGTCGGAGATCCGGTCCCACAGCCCCCCCGCGCCCATGCCGAGCACGATGCGGCCGCCGGACAGCGCCGACAGCGACGTCACCGTCCGCGCCAGCATGGGAGCGGGCCGGGTCGGCAGGTTGGTGACGTTGGCGAAGCCGGAGATGCGCTGCGTACGCCCGAGGATGAACGCGAGGGAGGCGTAGGCGTCCAGGCGGTCGCCGATGTAGGGATGGTCCGACAACGAGAAGTGGTCGAGCCCGTCACGGTCGGCCTGCTGAACCATGTGCAGCAACTCCGGCGCCTGGTCGATGCCGCTGTGCGCACCGAAACCGAAGACGACTTCTTGAACAGACAATGGTCTGCCTTTCTTCTGAAGGGGTTGGTCAACCGTTCGGCCCGCTGTGTCCGCCGAAGCGTCGTGGCACGGCGCCTCCGGCGACGGGCCGGACGTGACGGCCGGCGTGCGGCCGCCCGGGGCTGGGGTTGATCACCAGGCGTACGCCTCGGGGGCGGGCTTGGCCCCGTTCGGCGCGGGCGGCGGGAACAGCTCCTCCAACCTGGCCAGCGTGCCGTCATCGAGCGTGATCGCCAGCGCGCGCAGCGAGCCGTCGAGCTGCGCGGCCGTCCGCGGCCCGATGATCGGCCCGGTCACACCGTCCTGCGCGAGCAGCCACGCCAGTCCGACGTGGGCCGGGTCCTCGCCGATGTCGGCGCACAACTTCTCGTACGCCTCGATGGTCTCCCGGTGTTCGGCGAGCGTGTCGGCCGCGCGTCCCGAGCTGCCGCGGGAGGCGGCGCCCTGCTCACGCTTGCGCAGGGCGCCGCTGAGCACTCCGCCGTTCAGCGGCGACCACGGGATCACCCCCAGCCCGTAGTGCCGTGCCGCGGGCAGCACCTCCAGCTCGATCCAGCGGGTCATCAGGTTGTAGATGGACTGTTCGGTGACCAGTCCGAGGAAGTGCCGTGATCGCGCGGCCTCCTGCGCCTGCGCGATGTGCCAGCCGGCGAAGTTGGAGGAGCCGAAGTAGAGCACTTTTCCCTGCTGGCGGAGGACGGTGAACGCCTCCCAGATCTCCTCCCACGGCGTGTTCCGGTCTATGTGGTGCATCTGGTACAGGTCGATGTGGTCGGTCTGCAGCCGTCTGAGTGACGCGTCGCACGCGCGCCGGATGTGCAGCGCGGACAGCATGTTGTCGTTGGGCCAGTGGCCCATCGGGAGAGCGAGCTTGGTGGCCAGCACGGTCTTCTCGCGCCGGCCGCCGCCCGTGGCGAACCACCGGCCGATGATCTGTTCGGTGACGCCTTCGCCCAGCTTCGCGCCGTACACGTCGGCGGTGTCGAAGAAGTTGATACCGTGACCGTGCGCCCGGTCCATGATCGTGTGACTGTCCTGTTCGGAGGTTTCCGTTCCGAAGTTCATGGTGCCGAGCACGAGCCGGGACACCGAGAGGCCGCTCCGGCCGAGGTGGGTGTATTCCATGTGTTCCAGCCCTTCAGGCGGTGCCGAACTGTTCGGTGAAGCGGCCGGTGAACAGGTCGGCGCCCTTGTACTGGGAGACCGTCTCGGCCGTGACGACGGCCGGGCCGTCGGGTGTGGGCAGTTGGCCGACGCCGCCACGCGGTCCGAGCGGGAGCAGGATCATGGGATGGGGCAGGGGCCGGTAGGTGGCCGTGGGCCGCTCACCGTTCAGCTGGGCGGCGATGTTGCGCGCCACCACCTCGGCGTGCTGCATCGCGTATCCGGCCATCTTGGCCTCGGCCACGTCGGTGATGTCGCCGATCGCGTAGACGTGGTCGTAGCCGTGGACGTTGAGGGTCTCGGTGACGGGGACCTGTCCCTGCGGGGTGCGGGGGGTGAGGCGGCCGTCGGCGAGATAGTCGCTGTTGACGCGCCCGCCGTAGGCGCGGAACCAGATGTCGGCGGTGATCTCCTCCCCGTCGGTGGTGGTGACGGTGAAGGTGTCCGCGTGGCCGGGCTCGACCGGCGGCGGCACGGCCAGGCCGGTGCCCAGCCGTAGCCGGACGTCCAGTCCGTCGAGCTGGCGGTACAGGTCCCGGCGCAGCTCCGGCCGGAAGTCGGCCAGGTGCTGTTCGGTCGGGTCGACGATGGTCACCTGCTTGTGCGGCCAGACCTCCTTGATCTCCCCGGCCAGTTCCAGACCGACCGGCCCGGCGCCGAGGATCAGCACCCGCTCGGCGCCGGCCAGTTCCTTGTGGGTGCGGCGGAGGTCGTCCAGGACCTCACCGGTGGAGTCGGCGTTGGGCTTGGCCGGGTAGGTGTAGCTGGAGCCGGTGGCCAGGACCAGGTAGTCGGCCTCGACGCGCCGGCCTGAGGCCAGGGTGACGCCGCCGGGGTCCACCGAGACCGCGCGGTCACGGATCACCGTGCCCCGCGTCAGCCACCTGTCGTAGGGGAAGAACATGTTGTCTCCCCAGTCGGGCTGGGTCAGTGCCCGGAGGGACCCCGCCGAGTTGATGAACGCGTCCCGGGGGTCGATGAGGATGACGTCGGCCTCGGCGTCCAGCGCCTTGGCGAGCGCCGAACCCCCGTAACCTCCGCCGACGACCGCGACCGTACGACTCATGATTTCACGCCCTTACCGACAGAAAGAGTTGCAGTTCGTGCCACGAACAATATTAGTTCGTGACACGAACTGCAACTCCCGTCCCGGGAGCGGGCGGTCTCAGCGCCTGCGATCGGCGAGGGCTCCCTCGTCGGGCTCCAGGAAAACCGCCGGAACCTTGTTGTCCAGCACGACCCGGCCGAGCAGCCCGGCGAGCGTGTCGCGTTCGGCGGCGGCGAGCTCCGTCGTCAGCCGCTCGACGCGCCGGCAGGTCTCGACGTAGAACTCCTCCGCGAGCCCGCTGCCCCGCCGGGTGAGCGCGACCCGCACCGCACGCGAGTCCTGCGGGTCGGGCCCGCGCTCGACCAGGCCGTTGCGCTCGGTGCGGTCCACCAGGCCGGTCAGGCTCGACTTCGCCAGCCCCAGCGTCGCACCCAGCTCGCTCATCCCGTACGGCCGCGCCATCAGCACACACAGCAGCTGGCCCTGCTGCGAGGTGAGGCCGTACTCCCGGGCGGAATCGGCGTACACGGCATTCACCAGGAACGTCGACCGCACCAGCGCGGCCACAACCCCGATCTGGCCATCATCATCTTTAACCACTCGGCCATGCTACATTCAAGCGCCGCACAATTCGTGAGGCGAACTAGCTGGGGCCGGTCGCCGGCGGATCCGCCGGGGCGCGAGCACGGCGGCCGGGCCGCCCAGCAGGCGTTCGAGGCCGGAGGTGGGCGGGGCTCCAGGTCGAGCTCCGTGCCCGGCTCCGTGACCAGGTCGACCACGGCCGAGTCCGGGCGGCGGCCGTCGAGCTCGGCCGGGATGTCCTTCCGGCGTATTCCGGCCGCACCCTTATTGCGGATGAAGGCATTGAGGTGGCAGCGCAAACAAACAATCTTGTATATCTGATGCCATGGTTACGCCGCTCCTGCCCAGTGACCCTCGGCAGCTCGGTCCCTACTGGCTGGCCCGACGGCTCGGGGCGGGAGGTCAGGGCGTGGTCTACGAGGCGTACGACAGTCTGGGCGGCCGGGTGGCGGTCAAGGCGCTGCGCGAGGACTTCATCACCGACGCCTACCGCGACCAGCTACGCAGGGAGGTGGCGGCGCTCAGCCGGGTGGCCTCCTTCTGCACCGCGCGGATCATCGAGGCCGACCTCGACCACGTCCCGCCGTATCTGGTCAGCGAGTACGTCCCCGGGCCCGATCTGCAGAACCGCGTGGACAAGGACGGACCCTACCGCCCGGACGACCTGCACCGTCTCGCGGTCGGCATCGCCACCGCGCTGTCGTCCATCCACCAGGCCGGCGTGACGCACCGGGACCTGAAGCCGGCGAACGTCCTGATCGGCCCGGACGGTCCCCGGGTCATCGACTTCGGCATCGCGCGCACCGAGGAGATGTCCCGGAGCGCGACCGGGCAGCTGAAAGGCACCCCGCGGTGGATGGCCCCCGAGCTGTTCGGCGGCCACCGTGCCTCACCGGCCGTCGACATCTGGGCGTGGGGCGCCGTCGTCCTGTTCGCCGCCACGGGCAAGTCGCCCTTCGACGGTGACAGCATGCCCGCGCTGATCTACCAGGTCCTTCATCACCAGCCCGAGCTCGACGCGGTGCAGGAGCCGCTGCGCTCCCTGGTGGCGCGGGCGCTGTCCCGCGACCCGGCCCGGCGCCCCACACCGCGGGAGCTGCTGGAAGGCCTGATCGGCGGCCGGGGCGCGCTCGAGGAGGCCACCGCGGTCGCCGGCGCTCTTTCGACCACGGCGCTCCCCCCGTCGCTGGCGCAGGTGGCCGAGCAGGTCTACGCCGAGCTCACCCCGCACGAGCAGGCCACCGTTCCGCGCATCCTGCTGCGGATGGTCGCCGCGGAGCCGGAGGCCCGGCACACGCTGCGCAAGGTCGCCGCCGCCGAGTTCCTGGACATCGAGACGGCCGAGCAGAGCGTCTGGCGCATCCTCGACCGGCTGGGCGAGGCGGGGCTGGTGGTCCGCGACGGCGACCTCTTCACGCTCGCCACCCCGGCGCTGGTGCGGGCCTGGCCTCGGCTGCGCGACTGGGTCGCCGACGAACGTGAGGTCCTCGACGCCCACCACGAGCTCGCCGACGCCGCGCGGCGCTGGCAGAGCCACGGACGTAAGAGCGGTGACCTGCTGCAGGGCAGCTCGCTCGACGAGGCGCTCACCCGCGTTGCGGCCGGTCGCCGGCATCTCACCCTCAACCTGGTCGAACGCTCGTTCCTCGACCAGTCGGTGCGCGCCGCGCAGCGCAGGCGGCGCTACCGTACGCTGCTGAGCGCCGGCCTGACGGTCCTGCTCGTCGTGTCCACCGTGACGGCGGCCACCGCGATCGTCCAGGGCATCGAGCTGGCTGCCACGAACGAGACCATCTCCCGGCAACGGGACGCGGCCGTCGGCGACCGGGTGGCCAACCTCGCCACCACGATGCGGCGCCTCGATCCCGCCACCGCCAAGCAGCTCGCCGTCGCCGCCGCGGCCCTGGCGCCCGACGGCCAGCCGGCCAGGAACGCGCTGGCCACGCTCTACAGCCAGTGGGAGCAGTACACCTACCGGCCACCGGGCGTCGATGGCGACTGGTGGATGAACGGAGACGGCACCTACCGTCTGACGGCGTACGCGCGCGGCCACGAGGTGAAGCTCGCCGACGTCGACTCGCGCCGGGTGATACGGACGATCACCCTGACCGGAGAGCCGGTCGACGACCGTGCGCTCGGCCACGTCCTGTCCCTCACGGCGGACGGCAAGACCCTCTCGCTGGTCAGGAAGGACGGCACGGTCGGCATCTGGGACACGGCGACCGGCCGGCCGCGGCCGGTGTCGATCCGCATCCCCGAGCCGTACGCGGCGCTCGATCCCACGGGCACCCGCCTCCTGAGCTTCTCGGCGACGCAGGCGATCGTCTGGGACATCGGATCGGGCAAGCCCCTTCTCACGATCCCGCACCAGCTCCTGGCCGCGACCTTCACCCCGGACGGGCGGTCGCTGGTCAGCCTCCGGGGAGGGGAGTTCGAGTACTGGGACGTCGGCCGGGGCACGAAGAGGCCCCTGCCCCGGCTCGGTGCGGACTCCGAGAGGATCAACGGCATGGAGGTCAGCCCGGACGGCAGACGCCTCGGTGTGATCAAGGGCGACCGGCTGTGGGTCGTCCGCCTGGACAAGGAGGACGTGAGCTGGCGGCAGCTCCCGAAGAACGACGACAACACCGGGATCGCCTTCAGCGACGACGGCAGGTTCGTCGCGGTCGGCGGCACCGTCTGGGGCACCGAGGGCGTCCACGACCAGTCATGGGACCTGGTGGGCGAACGCGACGAGCCCGTCTTCAGGAACTCCGGCGGCTGCGCCAACCCGGTCTTCGGCCCGGGAGACCGCACCCTGCGCTGCACGGATCGCTCCACGAACATCACCACCGTCCTGTCCCTCGCTCCCATCGCGGACTCGGTCAAGCTCACCGACGCCTTCGTCGGCTCCACGGCGGTCCTCAGCGAGGACGGCTCGACCCTCGCCGTCGAATCCCGCCGCGACCTGGAGATCTGGGACCCGGTCAGGCGGGTCAAGCGGGGGGCGCTGCCGCTCAACGGTGTCAAGGGCACCAGCGAATCGCTGTTCGCGCTGTCGGCGGACGGAAAGCTCCTGGCGAGCAGCTTCCGCCGCAGCGGGAAAGTCGAGATCTGGGACGTCGCCTCGGCGACCAGGAAGACCACCCTGCAGACCGGGCACCCGATCAACGACCGGCTGCCCCTCAGGTTCTCGCCTGACGGCAGGACGCTCGCGGTGCTCACCACCCCCACCAGCCTGACCTCGCTCGAACTGTGGGACGTGGCCTCGGGGACCCTGCGGGTCAAGTCCGCCGGAGCCCAGGTGGAGCCCGGCCAGTCCGTCGGCGGCGAACCGCGTGTCCTCTTCAGCCCCGACGGACGGACCGTGATCTCCGGGCCGGACCAGGGCGTCGTCGACGTCGCCACCGGCAAGAGAGTCCTCGCCCCCAACCTTGAGCTGGACCCCGCCATGGCCCGCAGCCGGGACGGGCTCGTCGCCGTGGTCGACAGGGACAAGGTCGGGTTCTGGGACGCGCGGACCCTCCGGCACAGGTATGACGTGCTCCCCGGCGTGGAGCTGGGCAGGGCCGTCGCCTTCGCTCCCGACGGAAAAGTGCTCGCGCTGGCCGACACGACCGGCCGGATCCGCCTGTGGGACGTTCCGAACCGGCGCGCCCTCGGCCTTCCGCTCTCCGGTTTCCTGACGTCGAAGGCCGACGCGGGCCCGGACGAGATCAGGACCATGGCCTTCTCGGCCGACGGCACGGTGCTGGCGGCCGTTGACGACGACGGCCGCCTCCGCACCCACCTCGTCGCCCTCGACAAGGTCAAAAGTGCCCTCTGCCGCCTTTTCGGCCCGCTCTCCGAGGCGGACTGGAGAACCCACATCCCGGAGATTCCCTACCGCCGCACCTGCTGAGCGGCATCGGACGCAGGCCCTCCGGGCGCTTGCCGCCGCGACGTCACGCTCGGAGGTCTGTCCTCGATCAGCGCGCCGGACCCGGCGTCAGTACGGCAGGCAGTAACTCAGTACGGCAGGTAGTAACTCAGTACGGCAGGTAGTAACTGAGCACGTCGGCGGTGAGCGGCGGGAACAGCGCGTGGAACAGCTCGCTGTCGGGACCGGGGTAGACATCGGGCCGGATCCGGGACAGCCCGTCGATCCCGTGCGGGCCGAACAGCAGCGCCGGCAGGTAGTCGGGCGCCACCCCGGCGCCGCCCGCGGCTCCGGGCCCCTGCATCGCGCCACCGGCGGTGACCGCGCCCAGGCCGTCGGCACGGACCGGTATCCGGTAGTGGGCGCCGAAAGTGGAGATGACGATGTCACGGCCGGTGCGGTCGATCCCGGCCGCGACAAGGCGGCGCCACAGCACCGGCCGCAGCCGGTCCAGCAGTGCCGCCACGTCCGGGACGCGGATGTAGTACTGCTCCGTCCCCGTCCGTCGCTCGTCGGGGAGGAGGTCGCTCCAGGCCGCCGCGGCCACCGTGCCGGCCCGCTCGACGGCCCGCACCTGCCCGCCGGGGACGAGGGCGGCCACGCCGCGGAGCAGGTCCAGCGCCGCCGCCCGATCGAGCGCGGCGGCCTCGGCCAGGAGCACCTCGTCGTCGTCCGGCGGTGTGGTGCGCCCGGTGGCGACGATGTCGGCGCCGCGCTCCACCACCCAGACCGTGCTCGCCTCGTGGGCCAGCAGCCATCGCCAGCGCGCCGCCGGATGCGACACGGCCACGTCGAACCGGCTCTGCGTCATGTCCTGCAGCGCCGCCATCGCCGGGATGTCCGAGGGCCGGGCGGCCCGTAGCACGGGTGTCCCGTCACCGGCCGGCGGGGTGCGCACGACTGGCGCGGGCGGGATGTCGACGGCGTACTCGTAGCCGAACAGCCGGTAGAAGTAGGGGATCCCGATCATTATCTGCAGGAGGTGACCCCGGGCGGCGGAACGGTCGTGCGCCCACCGCATCAGCGCCCGCACCAGCCCACGGCCCTCGTACTCCCGGTCCGTGGCCACCAGCTCGATCTGGCCGGCGGGGAGCCGCACGTCGGCCAGGCGCAGCTCCTCGTCGAGGAGCGTCGCGGTGGAGACGACCCGGTCGCCGTCGACCACCACGGCGCAGGCCGGCCAGCCGGTGTCGGGATCCGTCACGACCAGCCGGTGGTCGAGGGCGTCGGCGGGCTCACCGCGTTCGGCCAGAAGCGCACCGATCTGGTCAAGGTCCGCCGGACGCGCCTGTCTCAGGACAAGACCGTCAGCCAGCGGGACCGGCGGGGGAGCGGCAGTCACGATCACGTTGGGGACTATTCCACCGCCCGGGCGACCCGTCCATCCATTTTCGCCGCCCGCCGCCCGCCGCCCGCCGCCCGCCGCCCGCCGCCTGCCATCCGCCGCCCGCCGCAGAGGCACGGCGGGGAAGGACGGGCGTCCGATCGAGTTCCTCCTCGCACCGCCGGCAGCGGCGGCTCAGCGAGTATCGCGGCGCCGTTCCCCCAGGGCGGCGTGGATCCTGGCGGCGATGCGGTCGACGTCGCCGCGTTCGGCCGGCGGCAGCGGGGCGCCGGCCGAACGCCTGGCACAACGAAGACCGCTTCCCCCGAATCAACTGGGAAGACGCCTTCGCCACCGACTT